>JAIVHQ010000272.1 GCA_020200995.1 Flavobacteriales bacterium | reverse complement strand
GTCAAGGAATCCGCTAAAACCTTGGGCGAAAAAGTCTTTTCCGGAAAGGAGGAGCACCACGGCCACCACCAACATGAGCAGGGCCTGCACGGTGTTGGTGTACACCATGGAATTGGCTCCGCCAAACATCATGTAGCCAAACACAAACACCACGATGCCCCCCATCACCCACAGCGGGTCGGCTTGTAGGGGCTGGGCCAGCAATTGCGACAGGCCCACCACAATAAGCACGATAAAGGTGATTAGCAGCGCGCTGAGCACAGCGAAAAAAGTGCCGTACGCTTTGCTGCCGTAGCGGTTGCCAATCCACTGGGCCATGGTGAGGGCCTTGACCTTGGTGCCGTGGGCCCTGAAGCGCTTGGTGAGGACGATGAGCGAAATGAAAGCCGCCACCGGCAGCACGATGGCATAACTCAACACGCCCGAAAGTCCGTAGAGGCCAATGAGGCCCGGGTTGATGATAAATGTGGCTGCACTCGTCATGCTGGCAGCCAGTGCCAGCCCCACCGCCGCGGGCGAAAACACCAAACTGCCGAGGGCGTAATCCGCAATGTTGGTGGTTTTGCGGGCACCGCGCACCACAAGCCACAGGATGATGCCCATCAGAACGAAGAGCATCACAGCCGTGGGCCATATGTGGTTGGGGCTTTCCATTTACGCAGCCAGGAATTGGAGGAAGAGCTGCATGAACTCATCTTGGTTTTCAATGTAGGGCGAGTGGGCGCAATCTTCCATTAGCACTTCCGTGTAGCGGCCGCCTTTGGCTTCGTATGCGCGAAGGGCATGGCGGGTTTGCGCGATCATGGGTTGCGGCGGACAAACCTCCTCGCCGGGATAGCCGGGCACAAGGCCGGCAGCGCCGTGTACAGCGAGGTCAAACATACTTTGATCACTCACAATCTGGTCTTTGGCGCCGCGCACCCAGAGGATGGGCGGTTTTTGCGGAAGCGCACCTAAGCGTTCCACGATGCCTTGCTTGCTGAGCGGACCACCGCAATTGAGCTGGCCGAATTTGCCCGGGGCGGCAAATGGGAAATGCTCGGAGGGCACAGAGTCGCCGGGGTAAAACTGCTCACCGACCTTCATGCGGAGGAGGCCGTCGAGGAGGGCTTCCACATTGTCGGGTACGAAAGGTGGCGCCCAGTAAAAGGTGTTCATCACATTGCGCGGGCTGGTGGGCTCGCTGTCGCTGCGGTCGCCGGCTTGGAGCAGGCGCACAAAATCGGGATTCACGATGCCGCCACCGCTGCCCGCCCCATCGGGGAAGGTGAGTTGGCCATCGGCGGTTTTGGTACCGCCAAATCCGTAAGGCGAAGCGGGATTGATCATGGTAATGCTTTCAATGCGTGCAGCATCAGCGAGCAGAAGCTCCCAGGCCATGCCACCGCCCAGGCTGTGGCCGGCAATGTGGTAGCGCTCCCATCCCAAAGCATCCACAAGGGCTTTGAGGTCGTCCACGTAATCGCCATAGCTGCGCTCGGCGCGAGCGGGTTGGGCTTCGGTGAGGCCGTAGCCGCGCAGGTCGGGGGCGGCTGCGCTGTAGTCTGATGGCAGGGCCTTCATCAATTCCTCCCAATACGCGCTGTCGGAACCATTGCCGTGAATGAAGAGAATGTGGCGATCTCCTCCTTTGCGCAGGCGGAGGTGCTGCTGCAGGCCGTTGGCGGTGATGGTCGTGGTTTCGATCATGGCTTTCAATATTTTATCAATGCTCCGGCGAAGGCCAGGCCGCCTCCACTGCCGATGAACATGAGGTAATCGCCGCGCTGTATGCGCCCGGCCTCATTGGCCTGGTGAAGGGCCATGGGGATGCAGGCAGAGCCGGTGTAGCCGTAGTGGTGCATCACGGTTTCAGCCTTGTGATGCGGCTCACCGAGGATGTCAAGCGTGGCGTGTATCGCGTTGATGTTGATTTGTGTAATGAAGTAGCGGCCGATCTGCTCGGGGCTGATGCCGGCTTCTTCACAAAGTTCTTTGATCATTCCGCTCCAGGTGTTGGGGTTGAGTTCGGGCGGGAACTTTTTGACGAATTGAAGGAGCTGGGTCTTTTCTTCCAGCACCTTGTCGGAAACGGGTGTATGCGCTCCGCCGGCGTAGATGCCCATCCACCCGGCGTACTCACCGCGGGTGCGCAGGCGCGATGCTTTGAGGCCTGCTTCGCCGCCTGTGGTGCTGCTGAGGACGGCCGCGCCGGCTCCGTCGGCGAAGAGGGTCACGGTTTTTTTGTCGGCCATGTTGAGGTACTTCGACATGTTGTAGGCACCGATCACGAGGATGTGCTCGTAGCGGGCATCGGCGGTGATGTACTTGGCGCCCATGTCGAGGGCGGTCACGAAGCCCGCACAGGCGGTGTTGATATCGAAGGTGCCGGCATTCACAGCGCCGAGGCGGTGCTGCACCACGCTGGCCGTGCTCGGCGATATGTATTCGGGCGTGTCGGTGCTGATGATGATCAGGTCGAGGTCTTCGGCTTTCAGTCCGGCATTTTGGAGGGCTTGGAGGGCCGCATTTTCCGCAAGGTCGGCAGTGGACTCATCGGGGCCGGTCCAGCGGCGCTCGAAAATCTGCACGTTTTGGCGCAGCCAGGTATCGACATCCTCACCGAGGAGTTCGTTGAAGTAGCTGTTGGGCACCACCTTCGGGGGTACGTACATACCGGTGCCGGCGATGGTGGTGTTGCGTTGTGGGTTCATGCGTTTCTCTGCAAAAGGGTTAGATGTGAATACCTCCGTCCACGCTGAGGGTGGTCCCGGTGATGAAGGCCGCCTGATCGCTCGCGAGGAAGAGGTAGGCGTTGGAGATGTCGGTCGGGCTGCCGAGGCGCCCCAGCGGTGTTTGTCCGCGCAGTCCGTCGAGGATTTTTTCGGGAACGGTCTTGATCATGTCCGTTTCGATAAAGCCGGGCGCCACCGCATTTACCGTGATTTGGCTACGGCCGAGCTCGCGGGCCCATACCTTGGTCAGGCCGATTACGCCGGCTTTAGTGGCCACGTAATTGCTCTGCCCAAAGTTTCCGTAAAGGCCTACCACGCTGGAAGTGTTGATGATGCGGCCTCCCTGTCCGTGCTCCATCATGTGGAGGCTCACGGCGCGGCCGCAGTTAAATACGCCCGTGAGGTTCACGTCGATCACCTTTTGCCATTGCTCGGGCGTCATTTTTTTCAGGGTGCTGTCTGAGGTGATGCCGGCATTGTTAATAAGGATGTCGATGCGGCCGAGTGCTTTTACGGCATCGGCGGTGGCGGCTTCCACATTGGCGTAGTCGCGTATGTCCACTTTCGTGAAATGGAGCTGCGCAGACAGTTCACCTGCGAGGGCGCGGGTTTCCTCAGCCGCAGTTTCATTCACATCCCACACCATGACTTTGGCGCCGGCCTTAAGAAAGGCAAGGGTGGTTTCGCGGCCTATGCCACTGGCGCCGCCTGTGATAACGGCCGATTTATTTTCGAGGGTAATCTTCATGATGTGTTGCTGCTTTTGGATTAGTGTACAATTTACACCGGGCTAATGTAGGAGCAACAATAGAACGGATAAAACCAAACCAAAAATAATAGGGTGCGATATCGTGATATGAACAAGATTATAGCTGTTATAATGAGATAATAATGAATCTGAATGGCCCTGCGATCTATCTTTAAAAATTCAGGGTGGCCTGCTAACATTGCTTTCTTTCGACCTTATCCTTATTCCTCAGGTTCAGAATTCGCCCAAGTTGAGGACTGCTCCGGGGTTGATGATCGGGTCGCTGTGTAAAGTGAAGGTTTGGAAAGCATCCGGATTCTCTGCGGTGGCCGAACTTTCCGTTCCGCATTCCTGTTTCAAAAATCCTAAACCCATCAATCGTCGTATATGCGATGGTTACCATCGAGAAATTCGGTTACATTTGGTTTGAAAACAAAAAAACACATACAAAAGAGATGGAAAAATCGTACTACAATCCGCAGGATCTTAAAAAATTCGGCAAGATATCAGAGTGGAACGAGGAGCTGGGCGCTAAATTTTTTGATTATTACGGGGCTGTATTTGCCGAGGGCAAGCTCAGTGCGCGCGAAAAGTCGCTGATTGCCCTGGCGGTTGCGCATACCATCCAATGTCCGTATTGCATCGACGCATACACCACCGACGGCTTGGAGCGCGGCATCGAAAAAGGTGAGATGATGGAAGCCCTCCATGTGGCGGGCGCCATCCGCGGCGGAGCGTCACTCGTGCATGGCGTGCAGATGATGAACAAGGTGGAGAAGCTCAGCATGTGAGCACACCCGTAGCGAAAACAAAACAGGCCCAAGGTTCCGAAATTTTCCGGAAGGAAAGGCCACAAATAGGAAAGTGAGCGAGATATTATGATCAAGGAGACACTGAAAGAAAGGAAGAAAAAGAGAAAGCTCGAAGCCCCGGAGGCACAACTCGAGTTTTTGTCGAACGGTATTTTTGGCGGAGGAGGGTTGCCCGTCTTTTCGGAAAAACTGCGTGAAATCGATGACTATCCGCTGAGGCCCGCAGAACTGGAAATCCTTCAGATCAACGTCGGATACATGTGCAATCAGGTGTGCTCGCACTGCCACGTGGATGCCGGCCCCGACCGCAAGGAAATCATGACCCGCGAAACGATGGAGCACATCCTCGAAGTGCTGCGCCATACCACGGTGCACACCCTCGACCTCACGGGCGGGGCGCCCGAGATGAATCCCCACTTCAGGTGGTTCGTCGAAGAGGCGGCCAAAATCGGGGTGGAAGATTTTATCGTACGCAGCAACCTCACCATTATTCGAGCCAACAAGAAATACCACGACCTGCCCGAGTTCTTTCGCAAGCACAACATACACGTGGTGTCGTCGCTGCCCTTTTACAAGCGCGAGCGCACCGACAAGCAGCGCGGCGACGGGGTTTTTGACAAATCGATCACCGCCCTGCTCCAACTCAACGAAGTGGGCTACGGCATTGAAGGCAGCGGATTGAAACTCGATCTTGTTTACAATCCTTCAGGCGCATTTATGCCGGGCGATCAGGCAGCTTTGCAAGCCGAATTCAAGAAAAACCTCAAGGCCGATTTCGGCATCGAGTTCAACGACCTCTTTACCATCACCAACCTGCCGATCAGCCGATTTTTGGAATACCTCGTGGCTTCCGACAATTATGAAGACTACATGGACCGTCTTGTGTCGGCGTACAATCCCACCGCAGTGAAAAACGTGATGTGCCGCAACACCCTCTCCGTGAGCTATGACGGCTTTCTTTACGACTGCGATTTCAACCAAATGCTGGAACTCAAAGTGGACCACAAGCTGCAGCACATCAGCGAGCTCGATGTGGACGCCATCGCCGACCGCAACATCCGCGTGTCGCAGCATTGCTATGGTTGTACTGCGGGGGCCGGGAGTAGTTGTCAGGGGAGTACTACGTAGTTGAATTCGGGATTCATAAGTTGCGAATCGCTTGATCTAAACGGAAAATGGATATCGGAGTCGCTTCGCAGGATTTGCAATCCTGCGTTTGGTCTACTTTTGATTTAACTTGATCATCTTGCAAGAG
>JAIVHQ010000069.1:5598-9433 GCA_020200995.1 Flavobacteriales bacterium | reverse complement strand
TTTTGGAGCACTCGCGGCGCGGCGGTACTTCGATTTCTACAAATATATGCCTTCCCTTTGGGGTGATGAAACCGGGAGTGCGATTCTTCCTCCTACTTTTTGGCAGTTATTGGCTTGTGGCCATTTTGGGTTGCACTTAAATAGGAAAGCCCGAAAGCCACACTGAAAACCACGACGCTCCAATTCACACCCCCGCGAAGCCATTCAGGACAGTTTCCTAAACCTTGGGCAGCCGACGCTGTTATATTGAGGAGATAAAACGCTGTGAAGAATGAGTCTAAATAAGACGCTTGTGTGTGAAATTTCCCCGCCTACGCTACCTTTGTGCATCTTTAAATCAAGAAGAAAAAGGTAAATTATGGGTTCATCTGCACTCCTCAAATCAAGTTTGGCTAAAAAATACTGGATGGCCCTCACGGGGCTTTTTCTATGCCTGTTTCTCGTCGGCCACCTGGCTGGTAACCTGCAACTTTTCATCACAGGTGAAGAGGGACAATTACAGTTTAACGCCTACGCAAAATTTATGACCACCAACCCGGTGGTGATGGTTTTGAGCTATGTGACCTACATCAGCATCCTGTTTCACGCCATTGACGGTATTGTTCTTACTGTTGCCAACCGCAAGGCAAGACGGGTAAAATATCAGTACTCAAAGCCCTCGGCCAACTCGCCGTGGACCTCCAGAAACATGGGCATTTTGGGAACCATCATCCTCGCTTTTATTGTGGTGCACATGAGCAATTTTTGGTACGTGATGCACTTCGGAGATATCCCAATGGATGCCGCCGGCAACAAAGACCTCCACACTGTGGTGGTGGCTGCCTTTACGGACAGCAGCATCGGCTTGATATTTGTGGCGGGCTATGTTTTGGCCATGGCAGCTGTTTCATTCCACCTGGTTCACGGGTTCCAGAGCGCTTTTCAATCACTTGGATTGCGGTCGTCTAATTTGGTACAGCCCGTAAAAGTGGCCGGATACCTGTTTGCGATCATCATTCCTTTGCTCTTCGCGAGCATTCCCGTTTTCATACACCTAACATATTAAAGCTGCATATCACTATGACTAAGCTTGACGCAAAAATACCGCCAACAAACGTCAGATCGACGTGATCGTGGTGGGCACCGGATTGGCAGGTTCATCAGCTGCAGCATCGCTCGCAGAGATGGGCTACAATGTGAAGGCCTTTTGCTTTCAGGATTCGCCCCGCCGCGCGCACTCCATTGCTGCGCAGGGAGGAATCAACGCCGCCAAGAATTACCAAAACGATGGTGACAGCACTTACCGACTTTTTTACGACACAGTGAAAGGCGGCGACTACCGCTCCAGAGAGTCCAATGTGCACCGCCTCGCGGAAGTGTCGACCAACATCATCGACCAATGTGTAGCCCAGGGTGTGCCTTTCGCACGTGAATACGGCGGACTGCTCGACAACCGCTCTTTCGGAGGGGTACAGGTATCACGAACTTTTTACGCCAAGGGGCAAACGGGGCAGCAGCTCCTGCTCGGTGCCTACTCGGCCATGTCGAGGCAGATTTCCAAAGGTAAAATTCAGCTTTTCAACCGCCACGAAATGATGGACCTTGTCATCGTGGACGGAAAGGCGCGCGGCATCATTGCCCGCAACCTGGTGACCGGTGAAATCCAGCGGCACAGTGCCCACGCAGTGGTGCTTTGCAGCGGTGGCTACGGAAACGTATTTTACCTCTCCACCAATGCCATGGGAAGCAACGTGACGGCAGCCTGGAAGGCCCACCGCCGCGGCGCATTTATGGCGAACCCCTGCTTTACGCAAATTCACCCCACCTGCATCCCCGTATCGGGCGATTACCAGTCCAAGCTCACACTGATGAGCGAGTCACTGCGTAATGACGGCCGCATCTGGGTACCCAAAAAGAAAGAAGACGCCCAAGCCATCCGCGACGGAAAGCTCAAGCCGACTGCCATCAAAGAGGAAGACCGCGACTATTACCTCGAGCGCCGATACCCGGCATTCGGTAACCTAGTGCCGCGCGACGTGGCCTCAAGGGCTGCCAAAGAGCGCTGCGATGCAGGCTTTGGCGTGAACAAAACCGGACAGGCCGTGTATCTCGATTTTGCGGATGCAATTATGCGCTACGGAAAAACCGAAGCCCGCGTACAGGGAATCGACAACCCGAGCGACGATAAAGTAAAAGAACTCGGAACCAGCGTGGTGAGTGCCAAATACGGCAACCTCTTCGAGATGTACGAGAAAATCGTCGACCAGAATCCTTATGAAACCCCGATGATGCCCTACACCATCGGTGACTTCCTTTCAAACGACATTCGCACCGGCCCCATCGCCAACGACAGCGAGGAATTTATGCAAGCCGAGAAAGAGGTCACTGAGAAATTTGAAAAGCTCCTCGCCGTGAAGGGAACCAAGGCAGTTGACTATTTCCACAGAAAACTGGGCCTGCTGATGTGGGACAACTGCGGAATGTCGCGCAATGCCGAGGACCTCAAATCGACGATGAAAGAAATTCACGCCCTGCGCGACGAGTTTTGGAATGAAGTGCGCATCCCCGGAAAGCCAAATGAAATGAACCCCGAGCTGGAAAAAGCCAACCGCGTGCTGGACTTTCTGGAGCTGGGAGAGCTGATGTGCCTCGACGCCCTTGACCGTGAGGAGAGCTGCGGCGGACACTTCCGCGAAGAGTACCAAACCCCCGAAGGGGAGGCCCTCCGCGATGACGAAAACTTCCTTTTTGTTAGTGCCTATGAATTTACCGGCGACCCCGGCAAGTCGGTGCTTCACAAGGAACCGCTACACTACGAAGCCATCGAATTGAAAACGAGAAGTTACAAATAAGCCACAGGCTTAAAAAACATAAGCATGAACTTAACACTGAAAGTATGGCGCCAGAACGGCCCGAATGCTGAAGGAAAAATGGAAACGCATCAGGTGAAGGACATCTCGGGAGACATGTCGTTCCTTGAAATGATGGATGTGCTCAATGGTCAGCTCATCGACGCGGGCAAGGAGCCTTTCGTCTTCGACCACGACTGCCGCGAGGGCATCTGCGGAATGTGCAGCATGTACATTAATGGGCGCCCTCACGGACCCAAGCACCGCACCACCACCTGTCAGCTCCACATGCGCAGCTTTAGCGACGGCGAAACCATCCACATCGAACCATGGAGGGCCGATGCCTTTCCCGTGGTAAAAGACCTAATGGTAGACCGTTCGGCTTTCGACCGCGTGATACAGGCGGGCGGATACATTTCTGTCAATACCAGCGGAAACACCCTCGATGCCAACGCCATTCCCGTGCCCAAAGACGATGCCGACGCGGCTTTCGACGCTGCAACCTGCATCGGTTGTGGCGCTTGTGTAGCGGCTTGCAAAAATGCTTCGGCCATGCTCTTCGTATCGGCCAAGGTATCTCAGCTTTCGTACCTGCCCCAGGGCAAGGTGGAAGCAGCCGAGCGCGTACGCAACATGGTGAATCAAATGGACAAGGAAGGTTTTGGAAACTGCACCGTGACAGGGGCCTGCGAAGCCGAGTGTCCGAAGGGAATTTCACTCGAAAACATCACCCGCATGAACCGCGAGTTCCTCAAGGCAAACCTGTCGCCGGGGAAATAAGTTGAAACATCAACCGTTCTGAATGAGTTAAAGACCCCGACACCCTCGGGGTTTTTTTACAATCAAAATTTTGCTGTGAGCAAAGACGAAATACTCGACCTTCCCCGCCGCCGATCGCGGCTCAAGTGGATCGCACCGACCTTCTACTTTGCCATGGCCTGTTTCGGCTATTGGTTTGTTGCCGATTTGCAGCATTGGCCTTTTGCTGTATATGCCCTGCTCCTCGG
>JAIVHQ010000069.1:0-5540 GCA_020200995.1 Flavobacteriales bacterium | reverse complement strand
GTATATGCCCTGCTCCTCGGTCTGGCTTGTTTTGCTGCGGTTTCCACGGGCCGATTTTTGAGCAACCGGAAAGCGGGTTACTACCAAATCTTTTACCTCGCCGGCCGCATCTCACTCCTTGTCGGGGTGGCGCTGTACCTGAACGCTTGGCCTTATGCCACGGGTTTTTTCTGGACGGCCTTCGCTTGCTTTGCTGTGGGGATATTGCTGCTTTCGCGAAAAAAGAAGTAGCCCGAGGGGGCGACTGCTTTTCCGGAAGAGTGTGTGACGCTCAACGTTTGGGGCAGTAAAAAATGCTTGGTGTCAATAATGGTGGTCTCGTGTTTGCTTTTTAGATTTCGAGAGCAAGGTGTTACATTGGGCAAGCCGAAGTGCTTGCGAAGGCTCCTGTTTTCGACACTTTTCCTCCTCACATTTTGCAAAAGAATGTGATACAGCAATTAACATTTTTGTCATTGAATTTTGGATGTCCCGGAGTAGTTTTAGTAAGTGCTCGTAAGGCAAAAGAAAAATGGAGTGATCAGTGTCCGGGTCATTGACAAGAGCAGTGGTCGCTGCAAAATGATCAAAACCATCGGTAGCAGTTAGGATTTAAAAGAAGTTGAGCGGCTCACAGAACGCGGGAATGAATGGATCAGAAAGCACACCGGAGTTCGCGAACTCGATTTTACTGATTACCGCCATCACACCCGGCTTGTATCGCAGGGACTGGAGTAGATATCAGTCTACGGTCCGGAGCTTTCATTGGGCAAAATCTTCGATGAAATTTGATTCAATCAGGTAGAAGATGAGCTCTTCAGACAACTGGTCCCGGCGCGATTGTGCTTTCCCATAAGTATATTAAAAATAACCGATTATTTGTCCAAGTATCAATATCCGGACATTGATATACAGGTGGTTTACCGCTATTTGGACAAGCTTTACAAGCAAATCAAATCAGGCAAACTCACCAAAGCAAGCATCAATAACAGAGGCTACAATAAATTTCTTCGGCTTGATAATCAGGTGGAGGTATCCATTAATACCACCAAGATAGAGGACGATCAAAAATGGGACGGATTAAAGGGATACACCACGAATACAAAATTGAGCAAAGAGGATGTTATAGAGCACTACAAAGACTTGTGGCAAATCGAGAAGGCCTTTCGAGTGGCAAAAACTGACCTTCAGATCAGGCCTATTTATCACCGCATATAACGCAGAATAGAAGCACACATTTGCATTGCATTTGTTGCCTACAAGGTGCACAAAGAGCTCGAAAGACAACTTAGAGTGAAACGGACAAACCTAAGCCCTGAGAAGGCAATCGATATTGCAAAAACAATCTATGCCCTGAAAGTGCGACACCCGGTGACAAATGAAGTTACCTACACCACACATATCAAGTCAGATCATTAAATGGAGCTGGCTAAACTTTTTGGATTTTAAACCTGGGTGTCCCGGCGACGAAAACAGGAAATAGTTGCGTCCGACCAAGTTAAATAACCACCGACCGGAGGAAGCTCATAAAGACCGCTGAAAGCAGACACTCCTGAATAATTTACTCATCTTGTATTCGTCTTTAAGAGGAATTCGTGAGCTCGTCCTTCGTCCTCGGTTGAAAGCGATTCACCAAAATCGAGGTGCATCGGGATTTTACCCAATGCACCTCGGTTTTAGTGAATAAATATCGATTATCTGATTATAACTTTTGTAACTCCGCGTTGATCAGAGTTACTTTCTATAACCATGATGTAAAGCCCTTCCGTTAGTTGACCGAAATCGAGATTAATTTGATTTTTTCCTCTGCTTACATTCACATTTTCTTGGAAAACCATCTTTCCGGTAAGATTTACCACCCTGATTTGAGCGGCCTCATTCTTTTCGGAAAAGAAATTGAGAAAAGTGCTTCCTTCCGTCGGATTGGGGTATACTTTTAAATCCAAATCAAAGTCATTGGCAGTTGATAATAGGGTTCCCGTGGGAGGAGCAATGATGCTTATTTCATATCCGTCTGCGCTTTTTGCTTCCGTGGGTAATTTTTCGCCCGTAAGAATCATGCCGCTCCAATCGAACAGATTGCTCTGAGATACAGTCAAGCAAAATGTGTCTTCACAATCTTGACCGCTAACGGTGAGGCAAATTTCGTATTCTAAGGTATCCCCGTACTGATGTGTCGGAAAAGCCTCCGTGCTAGTGGTACCATCTCCAAAATCCCAGAAGTAAGATAAATCGTCACCAATGGATGCATTGACAAATACCAAGTCGGCAGGGTTTAAATTATCAATCGCAGGGAAGAATAAAGCTGTACAAATGGGCTCATCAACTACCGCTACGTCTATTTCTTCGGTGAGTATAGTTCCACTCGCCAATTCAACAGTGAGTGATACGGCATATGTACCGAATTCGGAAAATAGGTACGTCACTTCAGGTGTGTTGAAATTGTTTCCATCTATTGTCCAGTCATATGATACGGGGTCTCCGTAGACGCTGGAGAAGAAAGTCCATTGGTCGCCCGTAGCATTTGTTGGAACTCCACCAATGTAGACTCCTTCGAAAATAGGGATGCCTGAATCACAATCAATGAGTACAAAGGCCTCATTTTCAATAACAGCAAAGCCATTAAGTAAATCGGGACAAGCGGATGAAGAAGCTACCAGAAATAAGGTGTCTCCTTCAGCTTCGAAGGTCAAATTAAAATTTCCATTTTCATCGGATACGGTGGAACCTAAAGTATCCACTGGTTCGATAACATCACTGATCGTCATAATAAAGACATCGGCATTTGCGATAGGGCCATTCTCATCTGATACAGTTCCCGTGACGTTAATACTTTGAGAAAACCCCAAAAATGTTAAGCTGGTAAACAAGGCAATTAGAGATATTTTTTTCATGATTTTTTGATTTTGCCTTACTCACGCGTGCAAACCCAAAATGGTTGGGTAGAAGCTCGATTTTCTATTCCATCCACTCCGCCAATTCCATCCGGCGTTCGCTTTGGGCGTCGCATTCTTTCACCACCTTCTCCAACTCGGTCGACACTTTCATCAGCTCCTCCTTGTCGTTGGTCGCCGAGAGCTTCTCCGCCAACTCGGCTTTTTTCTCCCCGAGTTTCTCGATGCTCTTTTCGAGTTTTTCAAACTCCAAACGCTCGCCATAAGTGAGTTTGGTCTTTTCTTTTTTCTCGGGTTTTGCCTCTGATGCTTGCTTTTTGTCGGCAGCCAATTCCCGTGACGTGGTTTTGTCTTCCACTTTTTTCTTTTCGCGGTACGGGGAGTAGTTGCCGGGGAAATTGCGGATTTTTCCCTGACCCTCAAAAACGAAAAGATGATCGACCACCTTATTCATAAAGAAGCGGTCGTGTGACACAACAACGAGACAACCATCACAGACCTGCAGGTAGTCTTCCAATACTTGGAGGGTATCGATGTCGAGATCGTTTGTCGGTTCATCCGGTACCGGAAAGTTCGGGTTGGCCATCAAAACCGTCAATAAATAAAGCCTTCTCTCCTGTTTTCGACACTTTTCCTCCTCACATTTTGCAAAAGAATGTGATACAGCAATTAACATTTTTGTCATTGAATTTTGGATGTCCCGGAGTAGTTTTAGGTTAGTTTTGGTAAGTGTTCGTGAGGCAAAAGAAAAATGGAGTGATCAGTGTCCGGGTCATTGACAAGAGCAGTGGTCGCTGCAAAATGATCAAAACCATCGGTAGCAGTTCGGATTTAAGAGAAGTTGAGCGGCTCACAGAACGCGGGAATGAATGGATCAGAAAGCACACCGGAGTTCGCGAACTCGATTTTACTGATTACCGCCATCACACCCATCTTGTATTGCAGGGTCTGGAAGAGATATCTGTTTGCGGTCCGGAGCTTTTATTGGGCAAAATCTTCGATGAAATTTGATTCAATCAGGTAGAAGATGAGCTCTTCAGACAGCTGGTCCCGGCGCGGCGGGATGACTCACATTTAGCCAAGTGCAACGCCGATCCAAGATCAAGCCGGAGGCATGAGAATGGAATTTATGGACAGACTCTACTTAATACCCCAACACTCCCCGCACCCTCGCGACCACTTCTCGCGCCGTCACCCTCGCCTTCTCAGCGCCAAGGGCTAGGGCTTCTTCGATTTTCTGAGGTTCGGCCATGAGGGCGTCAAACCTGTCGCGCTCGTCGGCGAAGGTGGTCAGGATGAGGTCGAGGAGGGCTTTTTTGGCGTGACCGTAGCCGTAGCCTCCCGAAGTGTAATTCTTGCGCATTTCCGCAATGGCCTCCTCATCGGCGATGAGTCTGTAGATGTTGAACACATTGCAGGCATCGGGATCTTTGGGTTCTTCAAGCGGGGTGCTATCTGTGATGATTCCCATCACCGTCTTTTTGAGCGCCTTCTCAGGGGCAAATATGTTGATAAAATTGCCGTAGCTCTTGCTCATCTTTTGTCCGTCGGTGCCGGGAACGTACATCGTCTCGGGGCGAATTTTGGCTTCTGGCACCACGAGGGTATCGCCCATGCGGTGGTTAAATGCATTGCCGATGTCGCGGGTCATCTCGAGGTGTTGGAGCTGGTCTTTTCCCACGGGCACTATCTCGGCGTCGTAGAGCATGATGTCAGCGGCCATGAGCACGGGGTAGGTAAAAAGGCCGGCGTTCACATCGCTGAGGCGATCGCTTTTGTCCTTAAAACTGTGCGCATTGGCCAGCATGGGGTAGGGGGTGAAGCAGGAGAGGTACCAGGTAAGCTCGGCCACTTCGGGGATGTCGCTCTGGCGGTAGAAGGTGTGGCGCTCGGTATCGAGCCCGAAGGCCAGCCATGCCGCGGCGGTGCTGAGCACATTCTGCTTGCGAACCTCCGCATCTTTCAGCGCGGTGAGCGAGTGGAAGTCGGCGATAAAGAAAAACGCCTCATTGCCTCCCTGCTCCGACAGGGCGATGGCCGGCTTTATGGCCCCGAGTATATTGCCGAGGTGGGGTATGCCGGTGCTTTGAATGCCTGTGAGGATGCGTGCCATGGTCTTTTCGAAAAGGCGGAGGAATCTGTAACTGCCGCGCAAATGTATGAAATTTGCAGGGGCCGGGGCGTCCGGGTGCCCCGATAAAGCGCGGCCCCGGATTGGGAGTAATTTTTCTTTTGTCAATTGTCAATAGCGCAGTCCGGGCGGGCGGATCATCCCTTCACAGCAATTGCGAATGCATACTTGCGAACAAATTAAATGCAACGTAACTGTGATCGGATTGTCTACCTTTAGACGAACTTAAACCACTACTATGAAACGCTATTACCTACTCTTCATCGCAGCTGCCATCACCGGGAGCGCTTGCACCAATCTCTACAACTGCGGCGAAACCCGCCCCGATAATTTTCGTGCCAACAAAAAAGTGACCGCCGTGGTCGACGAGCGCGACTCGCTCTGCACCGCCCTCGCTTCTGAAGAAGCCGAGAACGAACGCCTCAGCTCCGAACTCGCCGCCAAAACGAGCGCCTACACCGAGCTCGACAGCCGGCACAACAACCTGAAGAGCGATTACAAACGCCTGCAGGATGAAAGCGCCGCCACCACCGATG
>JAIVHQ010000271.1 GCA_020200995.1 Flavobacteriales bacterium | reverse complement strand
AAAACCGCCCCTATAACCCCATAGGATCCCTGTCATCCTGACGACTGCAAGGAGGAAGAACTCCGAAGGACCTCACGAATACCTCTGAAAAGCTGTTATGGAAATGAGTAATCTCAGCCGGGCAAGCGCAAACCTCAGTAAATCATTTGTCTGCACTGTTCCTCTGAGTTGCCCAGGCATGCAAATGTGTGATCGATCAAAGTTATCTGTATTCGATTTTCGGTTGGAAGCCCGTGATTACTTGACACAAAAGGACGAAAAGACGCGTAACGGTATGCTTGTCGACGGCGTGAAAGGGTCACGAATCTAAGGTGAACCGATCAATCGCTGGTTGGCGCCGAATTAACTGCTTCGAAATCTGTGCCTGACTGCACCATTAAACGCTTCCGGACTTCGCCTTCCTCATAGCATAGCTCTTCATCGCGGCATTCGCAAACAAAGCCAATATCAGAATGGCCGTGCCGGCGTAAAACCCGCCCGTCATGCGCTCACTTTCGCCGAAAATGAAAAAGGCCAGAATGATGCCGTAAACCGGTTCGAGGTTGATGGTGAGCGACACGGTGAAGGGGGTGAGCACTTCCATCACTTTTACGCTGGCCACAAAGGCGAAGGCCGTGCAAACCGTTCCCAGAACGCCGATCCAAAACCAATCCATGGGCGGCATGATGAAGATTTCGGCGTCCATTTTTCCCGAAAGGAGGAGCCACACACCAATGCCAACTGTGCCTGCCATCATCTCCACCAAGCTGATGCGGATGGGGTTGTCGTTGCGAATAAAGGTGCCGTTCACCACATTGAACACGGAAGCGAGCAATGCGGAAATCAGGGCATAGGTGATGCCGAGTGCGTATTCGGTTTCGAAACTGAAAATGAGCACCAATCCGCCGATCACGGTGATGCCGAGGGCCACCTCGCCGGGGTGGATGCGGCGGCGAAAGGCGATGGGCTCAATCACGGAGGTGAAGAGCGTGGAGGCACTCATGCAGGCCAGGGTGACCGACACGTTGCTGACCTTGACGGCCTCGAAAAAGGTAATCCAATGGGCGGCGATGATGAGCCCGATGAGGCCGTATTTAAAAGCATTGGTGCGCAATGACTTTTTGATCTCGCCCGCGGCATAAGCGAAAATTCCGATGCTCAGGGCGGCAATCGCCATGCGCCAAAACACGAGCTTGTCGGAAGGGGTCTCGATGAGCTTTCCGAGGATGGCGGTGAATCCGAAAATGAGCACCGTGACATGCAGTAGGATGAGGTTACTCTGCTTTGTGCCCATCGGCTTCTACTAAGTGATCATCGACGGGCTTTTTGCCGAGGTCGGTAACCCCGCCGCTCACGATAAATTTCATAAACTCGGCCTTATTGATCTTAATCGGTGTGACGGCCGTGGCCGGAACGATGAAAATATTTCCCGAAAAATTGTAGCTGTGAGGCATGTACACCGCCACCATGTCGTTGCCGAGACCGAGTGCGCTAAGGTCATCGGAAGTGATGAATCCCGGCTTTTGGACGTGGCCGTCAGGGGTGAGCCTTACCATCACGGGGTGGGAAAAACTCTTGTTTTGCCCGGTGAATGCACCGAGGAGATCGCTCACGGCGGTGTAAAACGTTTTCACCAGCGGAACCTTGTCGAGCAAGGCATTGGCCCGCCTGGCAATGGGTTGGGTAATAAAGTTGGTACCCAAAAAACCAAGCAAAGTAATGGCACCGAGCAGTATGAGCAGTCCGAGCCCGGGAATACTCGTGGGGATGATCCCGTCGAGAAAACCGAAGAGGGCGTACACCACATAGACGAGGACAAAGGTGGGAACCACGAGCAGCAATCCCTTTACGAAATACAAGACGAAACGGCGGCGGAAGGCTTTTCGATTTTTTTCAGGCTCCGGTATTGTCGGCATTTTTTTTTGGTATTTAACGGATTAAATTATCGGAGATCGCAGAGCTCGGCTTGCAGTTTTTTGGTCAGCCCCGCCACCACGAGGTCGTAGCTGTGGTCGATGAGGTCGCGCTGCAGGTCGTCAGGCACGTTGGCATCTGCCACGATGGTGTTCCAGTGCTTCTTGTTGCTGTGCCAACCGGGGACGATCCCCTCGGGGTATTGCTCGCGCAACTCGACGGCCCGCTCGGGGTCGCACTTGGCGTTAAATCCGGTGTAGTGGTCCACATCGCATATGGCGAACATCTTGCCCATGACTTTAAACACCAGGGTCTTTTCGTCGAAGGGAAAAGTCTCCTCGACACCAGGCTTTGCAATACAGTGGGCGCGAAAGGCTTCGATGTGCATGGCTGTGGGATTGCGGGGTAAAGGTAGTGAGAATCTGCTATAGACAGGGTCTGTCCATAAAGTCCATTCGCATGCCTACGGTTATGCCTGCGGTCATGCCTGCGGCTTGATCCGAGGACTTGATCCAAGGACTTGACTTTCGATCTGCCATGCTGCGGAACTATTTTGCAAATTTCGATTTCAAGAAGATTCTTGAATTGACTTTCCGCAGCATTACAAATCGGAGATCAAGCGGAAGGCATGTGTACGGCGCACGCGGTCGATAAGGAAGGTGTATTCATCTAAAAGGTTATCTTAGAGCGATGATACAAGACAGAAATACTGCTTCGCTTTTCGCCACAGGCCGCAAGCTCGAATCACGCACACTGGGCGAGGGCTATGAGGGGCAGCAGCTCTTCGATACGCGCAGGCTCTCCTCGGGGGTATATCTCTACCACATTGTACAGGAAGGTAAGAAGGTGAGCGAAGGAAAGTTCATTGTTACCCATTAAGCCATGTGCCGAATAGTGTCTCTTGCTGTTTTATTCTTCACCTGCGCAAGCCATTTGCCTGCGCAGGTGATAGAATATGAAATTGATGCATCTTTCAACTCAGGATTGCTGTTTAACAGAGGGTCAGTTTCCGATATTCTTGTAAATCACTCGGGAAATTACCTGATAATGGGGATGTTTACTACCAACACTGACTCCCCCATTCACAAAGCAGGATTGATTAACCCCGATGGGAATTTCATACATGCTTCAAATTTTGCAGGCTCTAAAGTGAGCAACTATTTAGGAGCCTACCTTCAATATGGCAGTGATCTTAATAGATTTAGCATCCCGGGTGGTGGGCTATATAATATTTTTAAATTTGAATTTAAAAAACCCGCCTACTCCGGTCCCTTGTCCAATGTGGCTTAGGACGCCATGGTGATGCCCGACGACCACATCCTCGTGGCCGGCCGTTTCTTCACCGACTCCACCCTGATGGGCACGAATATAGCCAGCCAGGGCCTCAGACAACTCTGTATGATAGACAGCACCGGGGCGCCGGTGGCGGATTTTCCTATGCTTCGCTGTGAGTGGCCTACTGATTCGGAGATATATAGAATTTCCGCGCTAAATTCGGGAGGATATATTATTTCCGGAAGGTTTCAAGAGGTTGAGGGCCATCCTACCAATCATGTCGCTAAACTGCATGCTGATTTTTCAGTGGATACCACCTTCATTTCTCCTTTTGCTTTCACAACCGGGGGTGTCGTCTTTATCCAATTCATAGATGCTCAAGACCGGATTCTCCTAACAGGTTCAAATGCTGAACTAACAGAGGATGCTGACACCTTTCCCGGACTGGTGCGGCTGCTACCTGACGGATCGTTGGATGCTTCTTTTCAAATACCGGAAATCGTATGGGTCAACCCACCCACAGGAATCGCCTATCCAATCAGGCCGGAAATGGTAGTTGAGGACCACGATGGAACATATATCATTGTTGGTCAATTCCAGACTGTTTACGGCTCCCCCAGAAAAGGGCTTGCTAAGCTCAGCCAGCAAGGGGAATTGATCGAAGGCAGCTTTGTTGATTTCGGTATAGACGAAGCCATATGGGGAACATGGGAAGCTGTTCCCGGGTTAAACAAGATTGTGGACGTTGGTGACGGCAAATGGCTTCTCGGCGGCCGCTTCTCCTCCTTTGGCGGTGAGCCTTACAGCTGTCTGGTGCGCCTTCAGCCCGCGGGCTTTGTGGGTACGGATGACCGCGACAACCGCAGCGTCCTCAAACTCTACCCCAACCCCGCCCGCCAACGGTTCCGCATCGAGCTGCCCGAGGGCGTGGAGGCCTTGCAGACGGTGGAGCTTTGTGATATGCAGGGGCGTGCGGTGCGCGCGTGGCCCGCGGCGCATAGTCCCTTCACTACAGGCGGCCTGCCGACGGGGATGTATGTGGTGAGGGCAAGCGGGAAGAATGGGGTGTACACGCAAAAGCTTATCTTAGAGCCGTGAAGCAAGGTACCCTTCATACCACCCATGCCATTGTCGGCGGCAGCATTGCCAATATGGACAGCGCTGATGTACAGTTCATGCAGACAATTGCAGAGGATGAAACGGCCGGCATGGCAGCCCGCAAAGCCCAAAATGTACTCTGTTTTCACTACGACATTTGTTACGATATGGAAGGGCAACCCAAAAGTGAATTCACACCGCGCAAACCAAAGCCGAGCTACGAGCAGCTTTTGGCACAGCTGAACACCTCCACGGCATTTCCGAACCCGGCAGACAGGCATGTCACTATCGGTTACACCTTGCTCAAAGCAAAAGAACGAACGGCCATGCATGTGTACGACCTTTCAGGGCGACAAATAGACAGCAGAGGCCTCGGGAAAGTCTACGAAGGCCAACAGCTTTTCGACACCCGCAAACTACCGAGTGGGGTTTACCTCTTCAAAATTGTACAAGAAGGGAAGAAAATTAGTGAAGGCAAATTCATAGTGACACATTAAGCGATGCCCAAATTTTTGATTTCAATCGTACTTGCCATCACCTGCGCGCTCACTTTGAGCGCGCAGGTGATTAATTATGAAATAGACCCAACTTTTAGCAGTGACTTGCTACTGAATAGAGGACATGTGAGTGATTTTATAATCCATGAAAATGGAGATGTATTATTAACGGGGATGTTTAGTAATTGGAATTCTCCTGCGGGAACTACATGTTTGCTAAATAATCAGGGTCACTTATGGTCTCCTACGGGAATGGAGGTTCATTATTCAAATTGAAGCACTATTTGAATCATTACATTCATTTCGGTAATACAGGAATAAATAGATTCGGATTTCCGGAAGGTTCAAATAGTTTCTTTTTATTCGAGTATTCTAAGCAAGAGTATTCAGGTGGAATACCTAAAAGCTGGCAAAGCTGAACCCGGATTTCTCGGTAAACACGGATTTCGGACATGTGTTCGGAACATCCGGCGATGGTGTTTATACAACACTGATTGATAGCCAAGATAGGATTTGGGTACATTTTGGCTCGAACATAACCGTTCTCAACCAACCGAACTATGCCTCGAGGCTCGTTCGCGTTAACCCCGATGGCATTTTGGATGAAGATTTTAATGCACCTGTATTCTCAGGGTACCTCAACGGAACTTATGAGAACCCAACATTTCCTACAGATGCATCGGCAGCCGTTGTCGAAGATGAAGATGGTACTTTCATTGTGAACGGCCAATTTACGGAAATCAACGGTGACCACCACCGAAGGATTGCCAAGATCACCGATTCCGGCGATGTCATTCAAGGGGCCATGCAGGCTTTAGGCCCTGATTCAGTCTGGGATGATTGGAATGGCGCAGCCTTTGGACTTGTAATGAGTGCATCAGCAGGGGTGGTCAAAAAGCTTCCAGACGGCAAGCTTCTCATCGGCGGCAGATTCTCTTCTTTCGGCGGTGAGCCGTATCATTGTCTGGTGCGCCTTCAGCCCGCGGGATTTGTAGGCACCGATGACCGCGACAACCGCGGTGCCCTCAAACTCTACCCCAACCCCGCCCGCTACCACTTCCGCATCGAGCTGCCCGATGGGGTGGAGGGCTTGCAAACGTTGGAGCTCTGCGATATGCAGGGCCGCGTGGTGCGAAGCTGGTCCGCGGCGCAAAGTCCCTTCAATACCGGCGGCCTGCCGGCGGGGATGTATGTGGTGAGGGCAAGCGGGAAGAACGGGGTGTACACGCAGAAATTGATTTTGCACTGAGACATCGCAATCGGGTTGATGAAGAAAATCCCTCCCGAGAATGAAACCATTCGTCAATTATGCCTGATGCTCAGAAGGGTTTGTAATCCTTCAAAAATCAAAACAAGGATTTTGCCGGAACAAGAATTTGAAAGATAGTTCCGCAGG
>JAIVHQ010000068.1 GCA_020200995.1 Flavobacteriales bacterium | reverse complement strand
GAATGCTGGCACTGAACGGGTACTTCTACATTGCCAACCAGGACGGCCTCTACCGCTGGCCCTATGAAGAAGGACAGGAAAAACTCGAAGGCGACGGCGAGAAAATTCTGGAACTTCCGGCAGGCGGCTACAACCACCACTGGACGCGCAACATCATCGCCGATGAAAATGGTGATAAAATCTACGTAACTGTGGGCTCTGCGAGCAATGTGGGCGAATACGGCCTCGACGAAGAAAAGCGCCGCGCCTGCATCCTGCAAATCAACCCCGACGGCAGCGGCGAAAAAACGTTTGCAGATGGCCTTCGCAACCCCGTGGGTCTTGCGTGGAACCCCGTAACCGGCGAACTCTGGACGGCGGTCAACGAACGCGACAAGCTCGGCGACAACCTCGTGCCCGACTACATCACCAGCGTGAAGGAAGGCGGTTTTTACGGCTGGCCCTTCTCCTACTACGGTCAGGTGAAAGACCCGCGCTGGAGCGAAGAGCCCCACAACGAGATGGTCGAAAAAGCCCTGATCCCTGACGTACCGCTCAACAATCACACCGCCTCGCTGGGCCTGGCTTTCTACACGGCCGATGCTTTTCCGGAAAGGTATAAAAACGGCGCTTTCGTGGGGCAGCACGGGTCGTGGAACCGTTCTGAATTTGCCGGCTACAAAGTGCTCTTCGTGCCTTTTGAAGAAGGTAAACCCCAACAGCCCGAGGACTTTCTCACCGGCTTTATCGCCGATGGCGACGGAAGCAAAGTTTACGGCCGACCGGTAGGTGTGACGCAGCTTCCCGACGGTTCTCTCCTCGTGGTCGACGACGGTTCGGACATCCTGTGGCGCGTGAGTGCGGAGTAGGTTGCATCAGTTTGTTTATTCTTATGAGCTATCTCAAAATTAGGTTTATCCGAAATACATCTTGGGTGTTCAATGCATCTCGATTATTCCGCTTCGCTCCATCGCTGAGATTGAGAAAACATAAGTCAATTTGAAAACCCCGTTCACCCTCCTTTTTGCAGTCATGTCACTCCCCTTGCTCGCGCAAATCAGCGTGAGCGATACCGCTTCCATTCCCGCCGTGGTGGTGCGCAGCACGCCTGTGAGCGACACACTCAAAAACATCCCTGCCTCGGTGGCGGTGCTCGATCGGGAAATGCTTTCGCAAAATGACGGGACCATCATCACTTCCCTGATCAACGAAGTGCCGGGCGTGCAGATGCAGCAAGGCGCGCTCAACACCAACCGCATCACCATCCGCGGCATCGGGGCGCGCTCACAGTACAGCACCAACCGCGTGAAAGCTTACATCGACGGGATACCCATCTCCACTGCGCCGGGCTCCACCGTGATCGAAGACATCGACATGGATGTGCTCGAATCGGTGGAAATCATCAAAGGCCCCGCTTCGAGCATTTACGGCACGGGGCTGGGCGGGGTAATCAACCTCTACACCCGCGACAAGCCCCGCGAGATGTTTGGCGCGGGCACCGTGATCGGTAGTTTCGGACTGAAAAAATACACCCTGCGTGCAGGTGTATCCAATGAAGACGGAAGCGCCTTATTGACCTACAACCACCTGCAGCGCGACGGGTTTCGAGACAACGGGAGTTATAACCGAAAGTCGCTCACCCTGAACGGGAAATACCGCATCACCGAACGCACCACTTTAAGGCTGCTGACCGTGCTCACCCGGATGCAGGGCTTCATTCCGAGTTCGGTAAACCGGACAGTTTTTGAGGAAAAACCGACCGCCGCCGATGCCAACTGGGAGGCGGCGCAGGGTTATGAATCTTACGACAAGCTCATCGCGGGCCTCTCGATGGAGCACCGCTTCAGTGACGGGCTTGTGAACACCACGAGCATTTTCGGACAGGTGCGCGACGCCTACGAGCCGCGCCCCTTTGATATTTTGGAGGAGGCAAGAGCCGGGGCCGGGCTTCGCAGCCAATTCAACTATGTGCACTCTGCTTTCGGCAAGCCCGCGGAACTCGCATTCGGCACAGAAGCCCTGTGGGAGGACTACGAGGGTGGCACGATCGAGAACCGATTCAGGGAATTTCCCGGACAGGGCAGCGTAGAGGGCGAGCGGCTCAGCCGCAACACCCAGTTCAGGCAAAACATCAACTTCTTTGCGCAGGAGCGCATTCGCCTTTCGCAAAAATGGAGCGCAGAGGCCGGGCTCAATGTGAACAGCACACGCTACACCCTCAGCGATCAATTCGCAACCGACAGCCTCGATCAGAGCGGTGACTACCGCTTCGGCACCATCGCTTCGCCGCGGGTGGGACTCACCTACCGGGCGGCCCGCGACAAGGTGCTCTACGCCACGGTGAGCCACGGATTTTCGGCGCCGGGGGTGGAAGAAACCCTCACGCCCTCGGGTGCGGTGAATACCGACCTCCTTCCGGAAACGGGCGTCAATTACGAAGCGGGACTTAAGGCCGACTGGTTTGGCGGAAAGCTCTACACCGAAGCAGCCCTGTACACCATCCAAATCCAAAACCTCCTCGTGGCGCAACGCATCGCCGAAGACCAATTCATCGGCATCAACGCCGGAAAGACGGCGCACACCGGCGCCGAGGCCACGGTGAGCTTCCGCCAAATGCTCGGCGCGAAATGGATGATCAAGCCCTATGTGAATGCCTCCTACCACCACTTCCGCTTCACCGAATTCATCGACGGCGACGCCGACCACTCCGGAAACGACCTCACGGGCGTGCCGACCCACACCGCCAACCTCGGTTTTGAAACCCGAAACACGGCGGGCTTTCGCTTTCGCGCCAACCTGCTCCACTCCGGCGACATTCCCCTGAACGACGCCAACACCGAATTTGCCGACAGCTACGCCCTGCTCAATGTGCAGGCGGCTTACGAGCGGAGGGTGTACGACCGCTTCAACATCCGCCTGCAGGCGGGGATCAACAATGTGCTCAACGTGCGCTACGCGGCGAGCGTCCTGCCCAACGCCATCGGCTTCGGCGGCAGCGACCCGCGGTATTTTTACCCCGGCGATGCGCGGAATTGGTATTTGGGAGTGTTTGTGGGGATTTGATGGGCGTATGAAGGATGTGAGGCTGTTCAACGATGCCCTTGCAGCAAAATTTAAAATCGCGAAACCCGATCAATCATTTTCGGGAAGAAATTGTGACCACCTGCATTTTTCGTTTGCCGGAAGTATATTCGATCAGCCCGAGGTCGGCGAGGTTATTGAGGTTTTCATCGAGTGACAGCCCGCTCCGAAAGGGCAAAACAAGCGCGGCATCGCAATTTTCGATGCACGTCAATTTCACCGCGTATTCATTCTCGAGGTGAGCAGCGAACGATCGGGCATGCGAAAAGCTCCTCCCGTCAATGGTTTTCGGTCGGTGCTTGACTAAGTTTTCTGTGCTAAACCCAAAATCCGGGTGCTCGATAAATTGGATGAGTATTTCATCTCGATCCTTTCGGGTAATTTTGATTTTCAGCTCAAAACGACTTTCTAAAACACCCAAAATAGATTGAAAATCAACCGGAAATTCACTTTTCAGGGTGAATTTGGCGAAGGTGGGTTCCTCACTCGAATCGAGCACGATCAGGGCTTCCGGATAGGCTTCGCGAGCGACCTTTTGAAGAAGTGTTTCCGAGGGGCAATTTTTACAAACTACATTTTCATAGTCAGCACTTTCATTTTTGCTGTTGAAAATGCCGTGTTCGATGAGCACCGCATTCTCGATTTGCTGGGCACTCCCGCTCCATGGGGGAAGGATGGGAATGGTCACCAAAAGATTATAAAACAGATGCAACAAAACGGCAGCCCATAAACCGAAACGCAGTCGGATCAATCCAAATATCGATCCCAGCCCGAGAAAAATCATGAACAACCAAAAATGTGCGAAATGAATTTCACTAAAATTGAACGCGTGTGCAAAAGAAAAGAACAGCGCAGCGGTCAATATTGCCGCCGTGGGATAAAGACTGACTGCGCGCTTCAACCTTTTGTAATAAACAATGGTCGGAATTACAAGCAATGTGACAAGAACGCGAAGTATTATTCCATCTATCGAAATGAACAAAACAGCCACCATAAGGAACACCCCACCAAAATATCTCTCTCTGATCCACAACCTAAAGCAAACTTCCTCCAAAACGGGGGCCAACACCAACACAAAAACCAAGAATGGCCAAAGGCCGAAATCTGTAATCGAGAGGATATAGGTTTCGGAGAGCGCATCCGCAGCTGCTTCGTCCAGGGTGAGTGCCAGAAAGCCCGTCAGTACAAATGCCGTCGAAATCGCAATCAAGCCCACATCACGCCTAACTTTTGACATATTCTCTCTGGCATTTTATGAAAAAACAAAAGTCGCTCTGCTTCGAAAGCAATTTTGAACCAGGCAAATGTAACGATAGGTTCACCGTATTGAAAGGTATCCACACAATTGGCACCGCAGCAAGTAAAATTATTGTCCAAACGACGCCCCACATCTTCGAATACACCTGAGTAACTTTCGAGTGCCTGCGGCCGGGAACCTCACTTGTAAATTTCAACATAAGCTCCGGGGCGGTCTGAGGCACACGTGTCCGAAAGACTTCAACTCATGGAATCGCAGTACTTGAACCATGGCGTTTTATAAATCATAACATCGGTTTGCAATTCATTTTTTTTCCGCCAATCGCCCGGCGCCTTCGGCGGCAGCGACCCGCGGTATTTTTATCCCGGCGATGCGCGGAATTGGTATGTGGGGGTGTTTGTGGGGATTTAGAGAGCAATTGCAAATTGCGCTCAAGGCTCGCAGGAATTGGATTATTTTGAGTGACGCACTTTTGCCCCGATCATTAAATTTTGGGCAGGACAAGATTGATCATCCTTGTAGCATGGATTACGGATCGACCATTGATTCTTGTAGAAAACGAATGATTTTAAAGCATCGTTCTCTTCCGTTATCCGAACACTTGGGATCATTGAATCATCCGATTTCTCGGCCGCTCCAAGGTCTGGGATTACAATACAAATGAATCCGCCGTTTGAACCCAAGACTACTTCAGAGTTCCCCGTTGAAATGCGTTGGATTTTCCGGGAGTTTTGCGTTTTGTAGCGTACAGTTTGTAGCACATCTCCCGCCTTGGTATCTGAAATAGCATCAAATATGTAAACATCGAAAACAACACCCTTTTTAATCTTCCTAAAATTTATGATAACCTCTTCCACTACCAAAGGATACAGCTCAGAATCAATTTTAACACCAACAAAAAAACCGGGGGAGACTTGTGCACTTATTCGTTCAGGATTTGAATCATGAAATCCTAATTCGAAAGGGTCATTTGTAGCGGAAACACTGAAAGCAGGCAGTTCGATGACATTTGGAGTCATAAATATTGTGTCTCCAATTTCTGACACAGACAACTTTAGTGATTTGAAGCCTAATCGAGAAACCAGAACAGAGTCGCCTACCACATCATTTTTTGGGAATCGTCCTTGATCATCACTAAAGTAATGACCTCCATCCATATTTACACTTACAAATGGAATCAACTCCTTGCTATCAATATTAACTGTTTGCAGAAATTCTGACTGACCAAAACAATAAAACGATGAACACAGAAGAAAGACTAAAGCAACTAATATGTTAAACAAAGTAGCAACGGCATTGACTTTGTTCAATGCCGCTGTTACTAGGTGGTTCTCAAAAAATATTGGCAACCTTAGCATGGTTGTTGTGTTTGGACTGTATCAAACAGTACACCAAATCTATATTTTTTCACAGTTTCCATTTGGTAATGGAATTTACATGGGCCAACTGTCGTAACATTACACCAAAAACAATTTCTCTCAGAAGTTTCCGGAAATTCCCCTCCGTTGGTATTATGATCAAAATTTGCATTTTGCTCTGGTGCGATACTGTGGTGTACTGTAACCAGTGCTACTAATCTCAGATCGATATCTGTACTGTTTGTGATTGTCAGGCCTTCCATTGTTATGAAAGAAATAATCTCAGGGCCATGCAAAATTACTTCTTCGTTCTCCACATCGATTTTTGCATCCCTTGAGTGGCTTCCCTCTGTGATGGAATACTCGATTAATTTGGTAGTGTTGAAATCGACTAAGTCCACAACATAAACTTGCGATTCGTTGTAAAATGACATTTCGTATTTCCCATTTCCATAGGTAATACTTTCAAGTGCCGAAGCTTCTGCCATTAACTTAAAATCATCCGCTGCGGTTTTCCCGCTTTCTTGTTCAATAGTCGCATTGTTTTTATCACCTACACTTGTAGGTTCATTCTGAAAATCATCCTTTTCGCAGGATGCACAAATAGATGCCAAGAACAGCATCGGAATAATTAACTTTTTCATGAGAGTTATTTCAATTAAAAATCGCCTACTCTACACGTTTTTCGGCTACCCCGGCTTTGGTCAGAATTGATCGATCGGTCTGTTAAGCAGGGCCAAGAAAGAAAGAAAGAAAGAAAGAAAGAAAGGGCCATTGTTGATAAGTTGTTAACAACTTCATTGTCAAATTCATATTGATTGACCCGTCCGGAATAGCATAAGAGTCAGCG
>JAIVHQ010000204.1:1360-2408 GCA_020200995.1 Flavobacteriales bacterium | reverse complement strand
CGGCAATACCGCACATGCTGACGTGGTTCGCAAAACGCGGGAGCGGGGCTGGTACGCAGAGGAAATGTTTTCTCGCTTCGAGGTGGTCGATATTAAGACCAAAGGCCGCGAATTTGAAGGGCTGGTTGAGGCGGTGATTGGCTGACTTTGATTCGCTTTCTCAAAGGATAAGCTCTTCGATTCGGAGGCGCCTTTAAATTCAATTTCAAAAACTTAAACGGAAGTGTCAGTGTCACGGGCATTTAAGTACGGCACGCCTGGTAGGCCCCGGGGTCAACCGGGGTTTTTAGCGCGGCTCCGAAAGACAAGTGCTGTTAGGTGCGTTCAGTGTAAACTATGCGATCTTGCTCCGAAAATTTAATTACTCCTTTTCCTCAAAGTTCAAACTCACCGAGTTGATGCAATAGCGCAGACCTGTGGGACGTGGTCCGTCATTAAAAACATGGCCGAGGTGGCCACCGCATTGGCCGCAAACCACTTCAGTACGAACCCCTCCAAAACTTCGATCCTCTTCTTCCAGAACGTTTTCGTCACTAACGATGTCGTAAAAACTTGGCCAACCTGTGCCCGAGTCAAATTTGGTCTCGGAACTAAATAGCGGGGTGCCACAGCCGGCACAAGTGAAGACTCCTTCCTTTTTAAAGTCGTTGTATTTTCCTGTAAAGGCGCGTTCTGTGCCCTCTTCGCGCAACACATAGTAAGCCTTATCGCCCAATTCGGCGCGCCACTCGGCTTCCGTTTTTTGAACAGGAAAATCTCGTTCCTGTTGGGCTCTGCCCGATTGACCTGTACATGATGTGAGTCCCGTGATGAAGGCTGATATGATGAGAAGAAAGCGTTGCATATTTTTGATCTTTGATAACATAACGCAAGCAGACACCCTTTTGGTTTTCAAATTGTGAATATTTTGCCCGGTTTGCTTGCCTAATCGCCGATTCCGTTTGTATTTTCGACCTGTGACTGACCTGAACCAAGCGAGCGACCAAAATTCCCTGCCTGCCGACAGTCAACGACTTTTCGGATTTGCAAAGCTCCTGATGGGGGCCCT
>JAIVHQ010000204.1:0-1338 GCA_020200995.1 Flavobacteriales bacterium | reverse complement strand
CCCCGACATTTCTCCCGCCGAGTTGGTCTCTCATTTTCTTGATTACCTCTCGCTGCACGTGGAGCACAATGCTGCCGATCTCGGCTTTATTCCCGTCGATGGGCCCTTAATTGTCGTGGCCAATCACCCTACGGGCGGCATTGACGGCTTGTTGCTGATTAAAGTCCTTTCGCAGGTGCGGCCTGATGTCAAGGTCCTCGCCGATTTTGCGACACCTTCGGCAGAGGGTGTCGACGATTTTTTCATCACCCGCGACATGGGGGCGTTTAATGCGGCTACGCTACCTGCTGTTCCTGAAGCCGCTGCAGACCACCTCAAGGCGGGCGGGGCCCTCGTGATTTTTCCCGCGGGGTCTATCAGTACTTACAACATCAAGACCCGCAGCGCAAAAGACGGGCAGTGGCGCCGCCACATCATTGAATTTATCCGTTCGGCCGAGGCCCCTGTGGTTCCCGCATTCATCAGGGGGTCCAATAAGATTTTACTCCACCTCCTGCACGCTGTCAATCCGCTGATATTCGGCGAGTTTTTTCCCGTTAATCTTTTCGGAAAGAAGGAGAAGGAAGTCATCGTGCGCATCGGCAAGCCCATTCGCGTCAGGGAGCTGGCGGAGTTTGAAGATGATTTTGAATTGGGTAGGTACCTTCGGGCCAAGTCGTATATGCTCGGCAGCCCGATCATGGTAAAACCCTTCTTTCGCCCCAAATTGTTTAAAAAGCGCTGGGAAACTGTGGTGCTTCCCCGTGATGCAGGCGCAATTGCCGAAGAGTGTGCTCGTTTGAAGACTGCCGGCAACATGCTCCACGAAACCGGGAGTTTTGAAGTGTACCGCGCCCATCCTGACGATATCCCGAACACGCTGTACGAAATCGGCAGGCTGCGAGAGCTTACATTCAGAGAAGTGGGCGAGGGGACGGGCAAAAACATCGACCTTGATGAGTACGACCTTTACTACCGCCACCTCTTCATATGGGACCGCGATGCGCAGAAACTGGCGGGTGCGTACCGCCTCGGCCTCGGCAAGGAAATCCTGCAGCGCTACGGGAAGCGCGGCTTTTACCTGCATTCTCTGTTTAAAATGCGCCCTGCCTTCGACGCCACCCTTTCGGAAAGCATAGAGCTGGGCCGCTCTTTTGTCACCAAAGAGTATCAGCTCAAGCCGCTGTCGCTGTTTCTGTTGTGGAAGGGAATTCTCTATTTCATCCTAAAACACCCCGAATACCGCTATCTCATCGGGCCGGTGAGCATCAGCGGTGAGTTTAGCAAGGTGTCAAAGTACCTCATCATCTCCTTCATCAAGGCCTATTACTACGACAGCGAGATGGCTGAGATGGTCAC
>JAIVHQ010000067.1 GCA_020200995.1 Flavobacteriales bacterium | reverse complement strand
CCGATATTGATATCGATACAGGCGGTGGCGGTGGCGGAGGCGGCGGTGAAACCAGCTTCTTCGCAAAGCTTGACGGAAATGATTACAATGCCGCTGTAATAAGCGCATCGGCACAACCTGCCATCGATGCAATTATGATCACAGCTATGAAGTCAGCAACCTCGGCAGAAGCCATCACCATTACTGTTGCCGATGATATAACCCCCGGCAGTTACAGCATTGGATCACCGACGACATTGATCATGCAGTATACCAATGCACAATTTATAACCCATCTCGGAACGTCGGGAACCATGGTTGTGGAATCGCACGATCTAAACGAGAAAATCCTGACTGGAACTTTCGAATTTAACGCTGTGCAAGACGTTTTTCAGTCGACGCCTGATCATGTCATAACAGAAGGATCAATGACCATTAATTATTGATCGGTTCCGATCACTTTGCTAAAGCCGCGGGAGCAGTTCCGCGGCTTTTTTATTGCACCCATTTACGGCGTCGAACCGCTCCTATTCACCACACCACAATATGCTCTAATCGATTGGAGCTTCGACGACCTGCAGGAAGCAAAAATGAGATTATTAAAAGACCGTAGAAAATTCGGAAGGTGAAGAATGATAATTGGAGCTTGCAGACTTTCGAAAAGCCAGGTTTGCTAGAACGCAAGCCCCCCTAAAACGGAATTAAATTCCTGTTTTTTGAATATAATTCATAGAGGCCAAATGCGCTCTTTCACTCCATTACGTTAGATGGAACATCAATCCTTGATGCACCGCACAGCCAGGCCGCGGTTCTTCGCCAAAGAAGTTTTCTCCATCTGCGGGCTTTCATCCAGGATTATAATGCTCCAGGCGCTGTTGCCCTGATTCCGATCCTCAGCAGTCCAGAAATTGGCCTCTGTACTGCGGCCTTCAATTCCCGTAAATACATTGAGGTAACCCGCGGGAAGTGCGGAAAACCCGTGTGGATCGCCAAGGGTCAGGTCAGTCGAGTTCCAGTATTCTGTTGCCCTGAGCTCCAGTCCGGCTGCTTCAGGTCCGCCGGCAAAATTCATCAGCACCTCCCACTGGGCCCGTGTGGGTACACTCCAGCCTGTGGGACAGAGGCCTCTCGCATCATTAACCGCATACCAGTTGTACAAATTTCCATAAAGGGGCGGAAAATTACCGTCGGGATTATTGGCCATGGTGCGTCCGGAGGTAGGTGTGCCCCAGCTGTTGGGGCTGCTTTCGTGAACGATGCTGTCGCCCGAAGTGTACCGCCCTGTTTGCAGATTTTCAGCCAGCCAGCACTGTCCGCCTATTTCCACAGTTTCATACACATTGCCGCTTGCATCGACCGCTGTGTTCAACCCGCCACAGCCTGTTCCGACATAGCTCGACCGCTGTACTTTACAAAAATCGCTATCGGTCACCGTTAGTTCGTATTCTCCTTCCGGCAAATCTGTGATAACAACAGCAGTATCACCTGTGTTCCAAAGCAATTCATATGGTGGCACACCTCCGGAAACTACAGCCTCCAGCCGATTGATATCAGCAATTATTCGAACTGTCAGGGAGCTGTTATCACAAGGGTATTCGTAATAGCCCTCCGCTTCCGCAATGCAACCATTGTCGTCAACGACCACCACAGAATATTCTCCCGAAGGTATATCAGTAAGGTACGCCTGGTCTGAACCATTGCTCCAACTGTACTGAAAGGGAGGCGCTCCACGCGTGATTTCAACGGTGAGAAAAAAACCGTCCTGCTCTACCGCAATGATGGGCTTCACCTGATCACAGGGCGAACTCCCGATAGGATCGTCGTTTCCACAAGAGACCAACACCAACATGATTAAAACAGATAAAAAACTTACAGAGATGCGGCGTTTCATAGGTGCTGATCTTGAAATGGCTGTAGCAAATGCTTTTACCATTCAAGTTTACGCATTTTTCACAGGCCTTACAAAAGTATCAATGGTGAACGGCCGATTCAGGCCACTCCATTCTGCAATTTCAAAAAGGTAGCCCGGGAGCATCAGAATTCCACCAACATGAGGGAACAACCCACTGCAAAATGAATAGATCCTTACTTACAACCAGAAAACGCGACATAATTTTCGAGTTGTTTTCGGATTGGCGAAAGCCTTTGCTTGGGCTCCCTCACAAAAAGAAACGGCATTTTCTCCATGGCGTGGCAACTGTTGCACCCTGCGGTAAACACCTTGAAGCCCTAGCCCTTCTTAAATGCCTCCAGATCGCGCGACTCAATGATGCTTTCAATTTCGGGGACCACTTCATTCATAAAATTCTTTGACGAGTCAGCCCTCGCCGGTTTCAACATAGCGTTCTCTCACTTCGGCCATGGCCCCGCCATACCCTGCAAACTGCGACTCAATGGTGTGGATTTGCTCCTCAGAATCACCTTTGACCCAACCGCCCTCAGATGGCTCTTAATCTCCATATTCACAGGAAGATACTGTTAAAAACACAGCAGCCAAAAGAGTTACTATCTTTCGGAATGTGATTTTGCGCGATGTCAAGCACTCAGCGCGTTAAAATAAGCCGGTAATGTTGCCATCTGCATCGATGTCGATGGTCTCGGAGGCGGGCTTTGCCGGAAGGCCGGGCATGCGCATAATCGCACCCGCGATGGGAACGATAAAGCCGGCTCCTGCGGCAATATCAAACTCTCGGATCACCACGGTGAATCCCTCGGGGCGGTTTCCCAAAGAAGGATTGTCAGAGAGTGATTTTTGTGTTTTTGCAATGCAAACAGGCAACTTGTCCAGACCAATTTTCTCGAAAAGTTTGATCTGCTTTCGCGCTTTCGGAGCGTACTCCACCCCCGCCGCGCCGTACATTTCACGGGCCACGATTTCGATCTTTTTCTCGATGCTCCAATCGAAGTCATAGAGAGGTTTGAAATCACTCTTGCCCGATTCGGCTGCGGCGCGAACTGCTTTGGCCAGTTCGGTGGTGCCGGCGCCACCTTTCTCCCAGCCTTCGCAAAGCTCAGCTTTGACGCCGAGCTCTGCACAGCGATCGATCACAGCTGCGATTTCCGCATCTGTATCGGCGATAAATTTGTTGATCGCTACCACGGGAACCAGGCGGAAGCGCTGCATGTTTTCAATGTGCTTTTCGAGGTTTGCCATTCCAATCTTCAGGGCGTCCACATTCTCCTTTTTCAGGTCGGTGAGGGCTACTCCACCGTGGTATTTGAGGGCACGCACAGTGGCGGTCACCACCACTGCATCGGGCTTAAGGCCGCCATAAGCGCACTTGATGTCGAGAAATTTTTCGGCGCCGAGCTCAGCTGCAAACCCGGCTTCGGTTACCACGTAATCGGCCAGAGAAAGCCCCATTTTAGTTGCGATCAGCGAATTGGTACCCTGGGCGATGTTGGCAAAGGGTCCGCCGTGGATGATGGCGGGATTGCCCTCGATCGTCTGCACAAGGTTGGGCATCACGGCGTGCTTCATCAGCGCGGCCATGGCGCCGTGGGCCTTGAGGTCGCGGGCGTAAACGGGCTTGTCGTCGTTGGTGTATCCGATCACGATGTTGCCGAACTTCTCTTTGAGATCGCCGAGGTCTTTGGCCAGGCAGAGGGCTGCCATGATCTCGGACGCTGCGGTAATGTCGAATCCCGATTCGCGCGGCACCCCTTGGGCAGCGCCTCCCAGCCCGATCACGATATCGCGAAGGGCGCGCTCGTTCATGTCCATCACACGCTTCCAGGTGATCTTTCGCGGATCGATGTTGAGGGCATTGCCTTGGCTGTGCAGGTGATTGTCGATGAGGGCGGCGAGCAGGTTGTTGGCTTTTTCGATAGCGGAGAGGTCGCCGGTGAAGTGGAGATTGATCTCTTCCATGGGCAGCACCTGCGCATAGCCCCCGCCAGCGGCTCCACCTTTCATCCCGAATACAGGCCCGAGCGAAGGCTCGCGTATCACGGCGGCAGCTTTCACTCCGATCAGGTTGAGACCTTCAACCAGTCCGATGCTCGTAGTGGTTTTTCCCTCGCCCGCGGGTGTGGGCGTCAGTGCGGTGACCAGGATGAGCTTTTTGTCCTGCATCTTTTGCTCATCGATAAGTTTGAGGGGCAGCTTGGCTATGTATTTGCCGTAAGGCCGTAAATCGGATTCGGAAATACCGAGCCGGGCGGCTATTTCTCCGATGGGCTTGAGGGCGGTCTCCTGTGAAATTTCAAGGTCTGATTTTGTCATAAAATTGTGTTTTGTCGGCGGTTTAGTGAATCACGTATATACATATGCGGCGATTATGGCTGCTGCGACTTCGGCAGACAAGGAATAAATTCCTTTCGTTCCGTGATAGTTTTGATTCGGAAAATAAGTTTTCAGTCCAAGCATTACAATTTGCACTGTTCTACAACCGTTTATTGTTTCTTTTTCACCGGGTCTTGCCTGGTACCGAAGACAGAAAGAATTTGTATTGACCTGTTTACGACCCTGTAGTAAACAGCATTGTTTCTGTCTACCACAGCTTTCCGAATTTTCTTTTTCTCATTTGAAACGGGATAAATTTAAGGATGACGGGTTATGATTTCAACCGTATTGTCAAGGGCATTCGCGAACTGAATCAATTCCTTTTCTGTCCAATTTTCTTCTAAGTGCTTGACTGTATTCGACAATTCGGACAAGGCATGATCTGTCCACCGAATCTTAAAGCCACTTACCATATATTTTTTTGGCTTGATCGTGATCCCTTAGATTTCCCGCGTCGGCATCTTTTATGCCCTTGTTGATCGATTCTTTTTCAGTAGCTGATAATTTTTTCCACCAGTCCTCCTTTTCATTCTCCCGAATGGCCAGGATTTTTTCAATGACGGTAGGGCTGTCAATGGTAGATAGCCATTGAATCAATTCCAATTTTGTCGCCTGTATGTTCATTTTCATGGTTACTAAATTACGAATCTTAATCGAACCCAAGATTCAACTTCTCTACAACATGACAACACACCGAATCTCTGCAAACAAAACGGGCTGCCTGCATCAAGGCAGCTCTTTCTTCTTCTTTCCCATCCCCACTTCAAATTCTTCGGTTGTACCCGTAATATTGAAAGTCATATAGCGGCGAATGAGACCTGACTGCTCAGAAATGATTTCTTCATCAGTCTCGGCGAGGTCTTCGGCATTCGCTTTTCGGTTGCCCCCCGCCACCTTGTTGCGAAGCATGCTCCAGCCCGCGCTTTGAACCAGGCTGAGCGGCACCTGCACCTCATAATTGATACGTTCTTCCATATCCTGCTGTCCCGACAGGAAAATGTAGCCGAGGGTCGACGCAATTTTCATCTTCGGCACATCAAGGGTTCCGTCTTTAAAATCAAAGGTGTTTTCCATCTCCCCGAAGCGGATGCTGTTGAGGTTTTTATCTCCCATAAAGTCCGACATGGCTTGCATGGGTGCGAAATTCTCAAGCCTGCCGTCCTTAATTTTAAGCCTCATATGTGCTTCCGTGTGGTTGAGCATGGGTGTAAGGTCGGGATACAAATGGGCCTTCACGTCGATGGTGCCGTCGATGCGGCCGTGTACCTGATTGCTGACAAGGTAATCCTGTCCGAAATTATCGAATTTGAAAAACACTTCATCGATGTCGAGATTTTCGAGCGCGATCCTGCCTTTGAGATAGAGGTCGTCCTTATTGCTACCGTTGAGGTACCCGCC
>JAIVHQ010000434.1 GCA_020200995.1 Flavobacteriales bacterium | reverse complement strand
CCGACCATATCGCCTTTGCTGACGCGGACGAGGTTGTTTACAATGCGCACTTTTTCCTGTCCGGCTTCCCAGAGCATAAGCATGCGGATTTCGAATTTGGCAGGGCCCGATGGGGTTTCGATCACGGGCTCGTACTTCACCTTGCGCTGCAGGATGAAGTTTGACTTGTCCTCAATCTCGTCGAGGTCTTTCTCGGTGATGCTGAGCTTAACGCCCGAGCCCGCGAAGGAATACAGCGGCTTAAGCACATAATTTTCCAAATCTTCGGGATACTTCTCCAGCTGATCTAGGTAAAAACAATCGGGCACATAGCGGCTTTTGAACAGGGGCATGGTGTACTTGCTGATCCTGAAAAACCAGTTGGGGTGGCCCACCCATTCCACATCCACATCGTCTTTAAAGTAAAATTCGCGCTTGAGGTCGGGGCGCTGATCGAGCTCGTCAAAAATCACGCGGTTGTAGATGCGGTGAATCGGCACTTCGTTGCCGATTTCGTCGAGGTAAAAGAGTTTTTTGCCCCGCTTCTTCATTTTGGAAATGCAGAGCACCTTAATGCCGAGGTGATGTTCGCCGCAGTAAAAGTCGATGGCCGTGGCCTGCTTTTCGGGTTCTATCTCGAGGAGCACCACATTTTCAGGCTTATAATCGCCCACAATCACTTCCCTGAGCAGCTCCATGTACTGACGTGAATCAAGGTCGTCGAAATGCACCGTGTAGCCCTCCGGAATGTCGTAGTGCTTCATGTAGGCGTGATAGAGCAAGTCCTGAAAAAAGTAGAGCGAGGGAAACCCCTGCACCTCGATCAGCTGGGGTAAAATCTCACCGTCGGGATTTTTGCACATGCCAAAATCCATCTGCAAAAACCGCGTGTGGTAATCCTCATTCGGCACCCGAAGCGAAGGGTGCTTGATGGCCCCTTCGGTGCGCTCTTTGAAATCGGGCCTTGTGATGATCTCGTTGATTTCTTCACAGGCATCAAGCAGCTTTTGTTTAATCTCATCATCAATGAAAACAGGCGTTTCGCAAAGCCTGAATTTGGGCACGTGGTTGTGCAGGTTTCTCACCATGTCGTTGTACTTCCGAACGCTGTAATTTTTCAGCACCGTTTCTTTCGTTTCGGGCTTGTTGAAATACTCCCGCATTCCGTAGGGGTCTGCTTCGGGGTGGTACTGGGTTCCCACAAACTCATCGGAGAAACGCACGGCCATGATGGCGCGCTCATAGAGAACGTTCGATCGCATTTTTTCCAAAGAAAGGATCCGCGCACCGTGCTCTCTGAACACTTTAAGGCGGGGCTGTACCAGTTGCCAGTCGCGGCTGTCGACCACGTAGTAAGGATCGTCAAGGCCTTCGAATAAAAAGTCCTCCTTGCCCGCTTTGGTCTTGTGGCAGGGGTACACACCAAAAGAGGTAACCACCCTGCGCGTAATATCACCAAGGCCAAAATGGTGACACGCCATCTGAAAAGAGTGGCAAATGAAAAAGACATGCTTTCGCTTTGCGGGATCTTCTGTCACTTTGTTGTGTTCCCAAAGTGCGTCGATGAGCTCCGCCCACTTTTTGTCCCACAAGCCGTTTCCCTCAAGGGGATTTCCGGGACCGCCGGAGGTGATGTAAATGTCATAAGAAGTATCGGGCACCACGTTGTCAATGCGCACGTCGTACTCTTTCCAATCGATGTGGCTCTCGTATTCGGCCAGCAGTTCCCTCAAGGCGCGCATCCCTTGGTTGGGATGGCCTTCGTACATATTGAGCAAGGCGAGTTTTAACTTCATGGGTGTATTTTTAATCAGGGCCAAACGGCCAACCGCATTTTTGAAAGTGATAACAGGCCGCAAGGCACTGCCCTGCGGCCTCCATCAATTTTCATAATTACTTTTTCTCCGTGCCTTTGTCAGCCGAGCCTGTCTTTGGTTTCTTCGGGGCAGCGGCTTTCTTCGCAGCGGTTGCCTTCTTAGCGGTGGCTGGCTTCTTTGGAGCAGCAGCTTTTTTGGCGGAAGCTGATTTAGCTTTCGCTTTTTTCACGGTCGATTTTGCAGGTGTCACTGTTTTTTCAACGGGCTTGGCGGCAGTTTTGGTCGCTGCTTTCGGAGCCTCGGTGGGAGCCGCTTTAATGAGGGTGGCTTTTTTCTTCGGAGCAGATTTCGACTTAGGGGCGGCTTTCGCTTTAGTGGCCGTGGC
>JAIVHQ010000270.1:8690-17423 GCA_020200995.1 Flavobacteriales bacterium | reverse complement strand
CTACAATACCGAACCGTCGCACTATGGTTACGGCTTTCAGGGATTTGACCTGGCGATGTATTTCGGTGGAGCCCTGTTGACCCATGGCCTCGACTTCGGTATGCACGCCGGTGAAGATGCCATGGAAGGCGTGATGGGAAGTTACCGCTTCGGACGCACAGCGACAGGAGCGGATTTTGAAAACAAGAGCGTCCTGATTATCGAATACGACGATTATTCCATTAAGCGCGTGAATTGATGAAAGAACCCGGCCGCAGTGACATAGCCGAAGCCTATCGCTCCATCCAAAGCGAAATATGCGAGCGCATTGAGTCCGCCGATGGTAAGGGACAGTTCAGTACCGAAAACTGGGAGCACCACGGCGGGGGCGGAGGTACCACCCGAATCATGCAGCAAGGCGCTATTTTGGAGAAGGCAGGCGTCAACTTTTCAGGGGTGGAAGGCGTGCTCACCAAAGAAATGGCCGAGGGAATCGGAGCAGACGTATCGCCCTTTTTTGCCACCGGCGTCAGCATTGTGATGCACCCGCACAATCCGCATGTCCCGATCATTCATATGAACATAAGGTACTTCGAAACCACAGAAGGCACCTATTGGTTTGGCGGCGGCATCGACCTCACACCGCATTATGTAAACCCTGATCAGGCCCGCTTTTTTCACGAAAGTGTAAAGAAAGTATGCGATCGATTCGACAAGGCGTACTATCCGAAATTCAAGAAGTGGGCAGACGATTATTTTTACAATTCGCACCGCTCAGAAACACGCGGAGTGGGCGGAATTTTCTACGACCGGCTCACAGCGGGTGAAGAACATTCAAAGTCGGATATATTAGAATTCTCATTGGCTATCGGACGCCTGTTTCACGAAGTGTATTCCGAGTTGATAGCGCTCAACCACGGCAAACCGTTTACGGAAGCTGAAAGGCAATGGCAGCTCATTCGTCGCGGTCGCTACGTGGAGTTCAACCTCGTTTACGATCGCGGTACGCGGTTTGGCCTTTTCGGAAACGGGCGGGTCGAAAGCATCCTCATGAGCCTCCCGGCCCTCGCCGCCTGGGAGTACAACCACATTCCCGAAAAGGGAAGTCCCGAAGCCGCTACCCTCGCTATGCTTCGAAAAGGTGTGGACTGGGTGAGCATCGGAAAGTAGTGCCGTTGTATCCCACCACCTATTCCACGCAGCATTTCTTCATTTACTGATTCAAATATATCCTCGTGCTGATGGCATGGTGATCGCTTGTATGTAGTCGATGCGAAAGGATGGAAACAAGCCGATGTAGGTATTGCCGATGCCGAATCCGCTTTCGCGGAAACTGTCGGTGAGCGTTTCGCTTAAGCGGCCATAGCTGTAAGATACAGGCGTATCGTTCATGTCGCCACAAAAGATGACGGGGTGGGGCGAAGTCTCCATGTGGGCCAGAATGCGCTGGGTTTGGTTCGCTCGGTTTCTGTAAGCCAGGCTGAGCCTGGTGATGATGTTGATGCCTTCCTTGAGCTCCGCATTGCCCTCGCGCGGTTGGTTCATGATCTCCTCGATAAATTTGTAATTTTTGTCCGAAAACCGGATCGAAGCCACGTGGGCATTGTACACACGTAGAGTGTCGCCCTCCACATCGATGTCGGCATAGATGCACACATTGCTGCGTTCTCCGGTGAATTCTATCCTGCCCCGATCTACAATGGGATACTTGCTTAGGATGGCTATGCCGTAATGCTGCTGACGCTTTACCACCGAGGTGTATTCATCAAAGAGGTAGTCGGCTCCCGCCACGCGCTTCAGTGTTTGCCGGGTTTCGAAAATATCGGGCCCGCTGTTGTGAAAAAACTCCTGAAAGCACATCACATCAGCATCAATGCGTTCGAGCCGCTCAAACATGCGGTCTCTGTCTTCGATATTCGTTCGCCAGTTGTACCAACCAAAAAGCCGCACATTGTGCGACAGCACCAAGATATTTTTGCCATCGGGTTGCTTCCCAAAGCTGAAGGGAAGGGGCTGAAAATAAGCCAAAACGTGGTTGAACCCAACCAGTATGGTAACAGCCGAGATCAATGCGACACGCTTTTTTTTGAATAGAAGCCAGAACAAGGCAAAGCCCAAATTGGCCAGAAGGATAAATCCGAAAGCGATCCCAAAGTATGGCAGAAACGGCGCCGTGGCCGGATGGACATAGGTCGCGGCGTATGACAATACCAGGCATGCCGCCACTATCACATTGGCAGTGAGCAAGGCTGATTTGCCCATGAGTCGAATGCTGCGAAGCACTATTTTTTGCTGGCTTTAAATAAAAATTCTTTCTCTTCCTTGGAAAGGCTGTCGTACCCGCTTTGCGAGATTTTGTCGAGAATGGAGTCTATTTTTTCCTGGTCTTCTTTGCCCTTCTTGGTTTTCGGGGCGGTACGCGATGTCCGACCCCCACTCCCTGAACCTTTGGACGAAGCTACCTTCATCTTGGACTTGGGCGCCACCAAATCTCGAAAAAAATCGATGACACTCCAAAATGGATTCGCCCAATCGTTGCCGTTCTTCAGAGAAGTGCTGTAAAAGTACCCAAAAGCAGCCCCGCCGAGGTGGGCGATATGACCTCCTGAATTGGTACTGTCTAGAAAAATGATGTCGATGGCTACGAAAAATATGGCAATCCACTTCAGCTTTACGTTGCCCAGTAAAATGAGCCTGAGCTCCAGATTTGGAGTGTAAGTGGCAATGGCGGTCAGGATAGCAATCACTGATGCCGAAGCACCGTAAATGATGCTCCTGGAACCCTCGAAAACGGGGAAAAGGTTGAAGGCCGCAAAAAACAGCAAAAATCCCGCAATGCCACCCATAAAATACACTGCTACAAACCTCCGTGCATTTAGCAGGTCGGCAAAAATACGCCCCGAGAAATACAGGATGATCATGTTGCCCAAAATGTGAAATAGCCCTACGTGCACAAACATGTAGGAGATCAGCGTCCACGGCTTCACCAGCATCCCTCCTGGCGATGCTGTGCCGGCCACCCACGGAAGTACAGTACCAATAATATCGGCCTGAAAGAAAAACCCTGAAATGCGGAGCAGGGTCAAGGCCAGAAATACCGCAAGGTTGGCAAAGACAAACTGAAGGGTGATGTCGCCGCGGTGCCAGGCGTATTTGATGTCGTCAAAGATGGATGCCATGTCAGTATTCTCTATAATTGCTTTTGTGCCGGCTCGACCAATACTTGATCAGAATAAAACCGAAAATCATACCACCCAAGTGGGCAAAATGGGCCACATTGTCAGAGGCGCCGGACAATCCGGAGTACAACTCCAACAGGCCGTAGCCGATCACGAAGTATTTGGCCTTAATGGGCACCGGAAAGAACAACATAATCAACTTAGTGTTCGGAAACATCATTCCGAATGCCAGCAGGATGCCGAATACTGCACCCGATGCTCCCACCACAGGCGTATTGTAGAGGCGGTTCAGTTGAGCCATTTGCGGATCGATGTAATTCTTGTTTTGCAGCCAGAGCTCCAGACCTTCTTCCTTTACCATCCGCAGTGCCTCCGGGCCGAGTTCGGCAATGAGTTTATTGGCTTCCCACGCGATCACACCGTAGTGAAGAAAGTAGGCCCCCAAGCCCGTCACCATGTAGTAAATCAAAAAGCGCTGTGCACCCCAAACCCGCTCGATGGCCGTGCCGAACATCCACAGGGCAAACATATTGAACAATATGTGGGTGAAACCGCCGTGCATAAACATGTGCGTCACAATCTGCCAAGGCTCGAAGCCGGAGGAATCCCAGTAAAAAGCTCCAAGTATTCGAGAAAGCCGAATGCCCTGCGCCTCAAGGGCAACTGTGGCCAGAAAGAACAGTCCGTTGATGATCAACAGATTTTTTACCACGGTGGGCATATTGCCAAAGGCTCCCGAACTGCGGAATTGATTCATTGATTTTTAAATTTTTTGTCGAGGTCGTCGAGGCTTAGTTTTACAAGTACGGGTTTTCCCGAAGGCGTGCTTTGCGGATGTTCGCATGCAAACAACCGGTCGATGAGGTCTAGCATTTCAACAGGCTGCATCGATTTTGGTTCTTTTGCCGAAAGGCTCAGCGCCATGCTGCGTGCAAGACGCTCGCGGGTGTTGCTCTGCAAATCGTCTGAGGAGTGCTTGTAGCGCTCCAGCAGGTTTTCGACCACATCCTGAGCCGGGATGCCTTCGGCCTCGGGTGGCACCCCGTTTACCACTATGTCGTTTCCGCCGAAGTTGTCGATGGTAAAGCCGAGTTTGTTCAGGTCGTCTGCAAGGTCTTGCACCAGCGCACAGTCGGGGCCGTTGAGGTGTACCGTCTCAGGAAAGAGCAATTGCTGACTCTGCGTGCCACTGCTACAGAGGCGCTCCGAGGCTTCTTCGTAAAGGATGCGCTCGTGGGCCCGCTGACGGTCTACGATGATGACGCCCGATTTGATTTGCGTCAGAATATATTTGCGGTGGAGTTGAAACACGGGCCGCAGGCCTTCACGATGCGCGGCGTTTTCGGGCATGCGTTCTTCATTTCCTTCCGGAAATTCGGTCTGCGTAGCCGTTTCGCGTTCTGAAATGGCGTAGAGTTCCTGCCAGTTTCCCGAAAAGGAAGCTCCGCCCTTGCCCAAATTGGCCGATGCGGGCCTTGGTGCTTGGGGTTTGGCCTGATCGAACGGGTTAAAATTAAAATCCTTGGGCTGAGGCATCCCGATTTCTACATTCTTCGGCATGGGTGCCACATTGAAGATGTCTTCCTGATCGAAGTCGATGGTGGGCGAAATGTTGTACTTCCCGAGGCTGTTCTTCACCGCCGAACGGATGATGGCGTAGATCGATCGCTCTTCGGCAAATTTGATTTCGGTCTTCGTCGGGTGAATATTCACGTCAATACTCGAGGGGTCTACACTGATGTAGAGGAAGTAGGAGGGGTGGCACTCGCGGGGTATCAGGTCTTCAAAAGCAGCGCTCACCGCGTGGTGGAGGTATGAGTTTTTTATGAATCGGTCGTTGACGAAAAAGTATTGTTCTCCCCGCGTTTTCTTGGCGTACTCGGGCTTACAGATGAATCCGTGGAGGGCGACGATGGCGGTTTCTTCCTTTACGGGTACGAGGCGTTCGTTGTATTTTGGCCCGAACACATTGACGATGCGCTGCCGCAGCGGTGACTCTTTCACCTTGAAAAGTTCTGCGCCGTTGTGCTCCATGGCGAAAGCGACGTCGGGGTGGGCGAGGGCCACACGCTCAAATTCCTCGACGATGTGGCGCATTTCTACCTGGTCTGATTTCAGAAAATTGCGCCGCGCAGGGGTGTTGTAGAAGAGGTTGCGCACGCTGAATGAAGTACCGGGTGGTGTGGCGCAGGGCTCCTGGCTTTCCACTTTGCTGCCCGATATGCGGATGCATGTGCCGAGCTCATTTTCGCGGAGGCGGGTTTTCATTTCCACCTGGGCAATGGCCGCGATGGAGGCGAGGGCCTCACCGCGAAATCCTTTGGTGCGGATGTGCCACAACTCGTCGGCGGTGCGGATTTTGGATGTGGCGTGGCGTTCAAAGCTCATCCGCGCATCGGTATCGCAGCCGTCATCGATCACGCGAATCAGGGTTTTGCCGGCGTCTTTTACGATAAGTTGCACCTCACCTGCACCCGAATCCACAGCGTTCTCGAGCAGTTCTTTCACCGCCGAGGCCGGGCGTTGAACCACTTCACCTGCGGCAATTTGATTGGCAACGGAATCAGGAAGAAGCTGGATTATATCGGGCATCAGAAAGTGAGGTCGTATTTCGTGAAGATAAAGTACATAATGACGACAAGGGCCGCCAAAATTAACAAAAGCCTTCTACCTGAGTTGCGGTTTTGGCGTCGGGTTTCGCGCCGTGCCCAAGAGTCGTGAATAGACTCCCGAAGGTGAGCCTCATAGTCCTTTCCCAGCCGGCCCTCGCGCTCCATTTCTTTCTCGATGGCTTTCTTCCTTTTGTCCAAATTCTCTTTGCGCTCATCGTAGACCCGCGGCTTATAGTTGAACCGTTTTGGCTCGTTGTATTTCGAAAGTTTAAAGAGGGAGGGGATTCTCGGTGGTTTCATGGCGTAGACGTATTGTGGTCGGGTACATTCCCGAATCGAGGGCTTGCTTTTTCGGCGCGAAATTTGACCTGCAAATATCGCACCTTTATATAAACCGCAGGGGAGGTAAACAGTTCGCTGTACAAATACCGTTGCGGAGTAAGTATGGCAAGATAATCAAAACCGCGCGAAGCAAAAACGGCTAAGAACCAAACTCAGGTTATGAGAAAGCATCAGCGGGATGTTGAAAATTAACAGAAATAAAAACGAGACCGCCACCGACAGATTGTAATTTCGGCACCGAGCCCTCTCCGTGGGCCGATTCGGTGCTGAAGTCAATGACGGTCGAAGAGCGCATCGGTCAGCTGTTTATGGTCGCTGCCTACAGCAACAAAGACGCCCGCCACGAAGCGGCCCTGCTCAACCTGGTGCGCAACCACCGCATCGGCGGGTTAATCTTCTTTCAGGGTGGCCCCGTAAGGCAGGCGCGCATCACTAACGATTTGCAGGCTGCGGCCAAAGTACCCCTCATGATCGGTATCGACGGAGAGTGGGGCCTCGCCATGCGCCTGGATAGCACTGTGAAGTATCCTTACCAAATGACCCTCGGGGCCATTCAAAATGATTCGCTCATCTACGCCATGGGCGTCGAGATCGCACGGCAGTGCAGGCGCCTGGGTATCCACGTCAATTTTGCCCCGGTGGCCGATGTGAACAACAACCCGCGAAACCCTGTGATCAACTACCGCTCGTTTGGCGAAGACCGCGACAATGTGGCCCGCAAATCCATTGCCTACATGAAGGGCATGCAGGACTTCGGTGTGATGGCCAATGCAAAGCACTTTCCCGGCCACGGCGACACTGATACTGATTCTCATCTCGCCCTTCCCGTAATAAAGCACGATCGCAGCCGACTCGAGCGCCTGGAGCTTTATCCTTTCCGGAAAATGATCGACGAGGGCCTCGCCTCTGTTATGGTGGCCCACCTTTCTATCCCCTCTCTGGATAGTACGCCAAATCTCGCGAGTACGTTGAGCCCGAAAGTGGTGAATGGTCTCCTCAAATCTGAAATGGGTTTTCAGGGCCTCGTATTCACCGACGCCCTCAACATGAAAGGGGTGGCCAATTACTACGAACCGGGAGAGGTAGACCTGATGGCTTTCCTGGCCGGCAACGATATTTTGCTTTTTCCCGAAAATGTACCCAAGGCAGTGGATTTCATCAAAAAAGCGCTTAATGAAGGCCGCATTTCAGAAACTGAACTGAACGCCAGGGTGCTTAAAATACTCCGCGCCAAATCAGCCCTTGGACTCGAAAACGGAGAGCGCGTGAACCCGCTTCGCCTTTTTGAAGACCTCAATACGCCCGCTGCGCTCCATCTCAAGCGCAAACTGAGTCAGGCTGCCGTGACTGTGATTCAAAACGAGAACCGCATCATACCCCTCAAGAAACTTGGAGAGCGGAATATTGCGGTGGTCACCTTGGGTGGAAACGGCTCCGTATTTCGCAACAGGCTCTCAAAATACTGCAACTTTGAAGCATTGGAAGCCGGCTCGGCACCTACCGCCGCAGAGGTCAAAAAAGTGCGAACCTCGCTCGAAGGCAAAAACACGGTGATCGTATACGTGGAGGGCACCAACCAAAGCCCCGGCCGAAATTTTGGCCTTACCAAAGAAGCCATCGCCATGATCGAATCCCTGGCTGCTGACTTTCCGGTGATCATGGTGCACATGGGCAATCCTTACGCCCTTGCTAAATTTACCGCTCCCGAGCGGCTCAGGGCTATCATGGTGGGCTATCAGGATGATGCCTACATGTCGCGCGCGGCAGCCGAGGTGCTCGGCGGGGCCTTCCCTGCTTCCGGCAAGCTCCCCGTAAGTGTGGGCAATCACTACAAAGCCAGCACCGGATTCACCACGGCAAACCTGGGCCGTCTTTACCAATCGAGCCCGACGGAATTCGGCCTTTCGCCCGACGCCTTCGCAAAGATCGATAGCATTGCTGTGGAAGGACTTCGCAGTCGCGCCTATCCGGGTTGCCAGATATTGGTGGCCAAAGACGGCAAAGTGGTTTACGACAAGAATTTCGGGTTTCACACCTATGAGGACGGCACCCCCGTAGCCTCAAGCGATGTGTACGACCTCGCTTCCATTACCAAGATTGCGGCGAGTACTCTGAGCCTCATGAAGTTGCAGGATGAGGGGCGTTTCAGCCTGGACAATCACCTATCTGATTTTTTCCCGGAACTGCCCAACGACAGCGAATACCGTACAGTAAATATTCGCAGCATGATGGCGCATCAGGCGGGGCTGGTCGCCTGGATTCCTTTCTACAAAAACACGGTCTCCAAAGGGGGAAAGCTCAGGCCGGGGGTGTTCTCGGCCTACCGCGATGATTATTTTAGCAGACAGGTGGCCCGCGATATGTATATCAATGAAGATGTGAGCGATTCCATCATGATTCGCATCGTTGATACGCCGTTGAACAAAGATAAGTCCTACAAGTACAGCGATATTGGCTACTACTTCGTGCGCGAAATCGTGAAGCGCCAAAGCGGTCTGCGTCTCGATCGCTTCGCTGCCGACAATTTCTATACACCGCTTGGATTGACCACCATGGGCTTTCTGCCGCTTGAGCGGATGAGTCCGAGCCGCATCGTGCCTACGGAATACGACAGCTACTTC
>JAIVHQ010000270.1:0-8659 GCA_020200995.1 Flavobacteriales bacterium | reverse complement strand
GAATGCATCCGCTGCCAGTTCTGCAAAGACGAACGAGACGAAAATCGCCGCGGTGCGGGATTCGACAAGCCCGTGATACCTCCCGGGCCGGGCCCAACCTGCAAATGTGTGAGCTTCGATACTTTTGGTCACTCGGGCTTTACAGGCACCATCGCCTGGGCTGATCCCGGCGAAAACATCGTCTACATATTCCTTTCGAACCGTGTGTATCCAACCGCTGAAAACAACCGCCTGGCCAGGATGGATATCCGCACACGCATCCAATCGGAAATTTACAAGGTGTTAATTCCTGAAGAGACGGCGCAGGCTAAGTTGTTGTCGGCACCTTAATTTCGAGATACTTTTTCAGCCGTTTGCACTGCAGCCGCCTGCACGGGAACTCTACCTGCAGGATATTGCCTCGAGAATTTTCCTATTAAACCGAAGAACCGCACGGAGAGCCAGACCGCTGAAATCGTAAGTCCGCCGGCCAGGGCGATCCAAATCCCGATGGCCTCCAATGAAGTATATTGCGACAGTATATATGCCGACGGGAGGGTGATGATCCAGTAAGCCACGAAGGTGATGAATGTGGGCACCCGCACATCCGTAAATCCGCGAAGTGCTCCGAGGGCCACAGCCTGCAACCCGTCCGAGAGTTGGAATACCACAGCGATCAGCAGCATTTGGGCTGCGAGTACCAGCACTTCGGGATCATTGCTGTAGAAGGATGCCAGCTGTTCACGAAAAAAGAAGATGATAACGCCTGTGAACGACATCCAGATGATGGCCATTTTGAAGATGGTGGTCGAAGCAGCTCGCAGGTTTTTTTCATCGCGCCGGCCTACCTGATTGCCCACCCGAACCGCTGCGGCGGCTCCAAGCCCCGTGACGGCCATGTAGCTCACGCTTGCAATGTTGATGGCAATTTGGTGGGCGGCAAGTGCCTTGGCTCCGAGCATGCCCGCAAATATGGCCGCGAGGGAGAAGGCGCTCACCTCAAATATAAACTGCAGCCCGGTAGGCAAGCCTACCTGCAGGATGCGCCGCGACACTTTTCGGCGAAATTTATTTCCGAAAAGGCGCAATCCGTGTACAGTGAATCTCTTGGTGCGCAGGACGTAAATGCCCATCGAAACGGCCATGAGACTCCGCGCGATAAGGGTGGCCCATCCCGCTCCGATGATGCCCATGGGCTCGATCCCGAGCTTGCCGAATATAAAAATGTAATTCAGCAGCACGTTGAGCAAATTACAGGCAATGCTGATCGCCATGGCCGCTTTGGTACGCGACAGCCCTTCGGCAAATTGCTTGAAGCTGAGGTAGACCATGAGTGGAACGATCGAGAAACTAATGATAATCATGTAAGGCCCGGTGATAGCCACAACTTGGGCATCCTGCCCCATGTATTGCAGCAGCGGAATGGTGCCCGCGGCCAGCAGAAACAGCCCAATACCCATACCCAGGTGGGTGTAGAGCCCGTGAAAAAACAAAGTTCCCGGAAGGTGCTTCCGCGATTTTCCGTCGGCATTGGCCACCAGCGGTGTGAGCCCGAAAGCTGCACCGATACCGAAAAGCATAAAAATGGTGACAATGCTGTTGGCCAAAGCCACTGCTGCCAGCGGGTGGGTGCCGAGTTGGCCCACCATCACGCTGTCGGCCACGCCTGCCATGATATGGCCCAGCTGCCCGAGCATCACCGGAAGGGCGAGGTGGAGGGTGGTGCGGTAGTGTTGAGCTTTGGTCATAACGGCCGCAAAGGTAGTCAAACCTGAGGCCCTATTTCCTGTGGCGGCGGCTCTGTTTAAACGGTGTTTTCAGCGGGCCGTCGGTGGTGTGGCCCGGCTCCCAGATCAGGCGGATAAATGTGCTGAAACGCTCGCTGCGCTTATTGATCGGTATGCCCGTTAGGATACCGATCATAAAGTTGTCGGCAATCCCCACCCGCATTTGAGGCCGGAGGGTGATGTCAGAACCGCCTTCGTAAAAATACTTGTTGACCTCCATCCCGAGAAAATTTCTGGTGCCGGGAATCATGTAGTGGAGGTTGGAATGCATCTCATACTGAAAGTGGTTCTCGTGGCCGTTGAAGCCTCTGAAAAGTTGAGGCCCCGTGTAGATGAGGGTGTGCCAGTTAGGGCCCCAGCGCTTTGCCACCACTAGGAAAGGATTAAAGAGCTGACCGTCGAAATAGGGTTGGACAAAGTTGTCCAAATCTGAAAATTCAAATTCGTGGATGTAGCCTAGGGCCATGGTAGTCGCCCACTTTTCGGAAACGAAAAAAGACCACTGTGCTGCCAGTTTAAGGCTCTCTATGCGGTCGGAGGGAATACTGTCTGAGGCAATGTTTTGTTGGGGTGAAAATATGGTAAAGGGTACCTCGACCTCCATCCCGAGGCGGTCCATCACGGCCCATTCGTATTCCACCAGCATCTCGTATTGATCAAAACCTATGTTGTCGAGCATGCCTAATCCTAAGTTCCACTCCTTCTCACCTTTTCGCGCACCGAGGTCGCGGATCAGGTCAATGTAAAGGGGCTCGGCGTGAAGTACTTTGGCCTTTTGCCCCGCAACATCCTGAACATTTTCAATGTAAAGGCTATCTACTCGGGCTTTGTTCAGGCTGTCGGCCTGTACGAATACCAAAAGCGGGAAAAAGGCCACGAATAGCGCAAAATATTGTTTCATTGAGGCAAATTAACCCTTATCAGTTACAAATCTTTGAAAATGCCTTCACAAATCACAGCGTAATCGTCGATGACACTCCAAAATCCGCACAAATATACGATAGGAACTTTTTGAAAAAACCAAGATCAGTGCAATTTCATCCTTTTTAAATATCAGCGATTTATACACTGAAAATGAAAAAAAAAGAAGTGCGCGTAAACTTTTTGCTCAATTATAGGTTTTTAATTTCCTAAACGATACCGGTTGATAGGTTAGTTTAATAGTAGAGTAGTAGGAAAAAGGCAGCCCCCCGGGGCTGTCTTTTTTGTTCGCGCCCAATCCACAGCTAACGATGTCTGCCAAGCTATAGCGGGTAAAAAATCAATCATCCGCAGACCTCAGCTCTTCCACCTCGCCTCCGGGTCCCGCCGGCACAGGCATCCAGTGCGATACATCGTCGAAGTAGTGGTTGCTCTGCCCTTCGCCGAGCCAGAAATGGGGGCCGAATTTCTCCCGTTTGGGATTTGCTTCCGCAAAAAAATCTCTGGCGAAGCGCAATGGGATCACAGGAAGAAACCTCATGTCACCCGATTTTCCCGGAAGGTATACCACATTTTTCGGCAGGAAGGCGAGTACACGCTCTCCGTCATCCGGTAATCGGTCTTCTACAGAAATCCATTCCATCGGTGAAGGTTTGGTACAAATTAAGGCCTTTTTTTGAAGATGAGGCAATGCTGCCAGGGGAGGTTGCCCATGTTCTTCACTTTCTCAAAGCCCGCAGCCTCCATCTCACGTATAGCTTGCTCCTCGCTCATTTTATGCACCTTCTTGATCGGCACCCATTTGCTTTCCATTCGGTATTCTATCAGGTAAAGCAGACCATCGGGATGCATGGCATCGCGTATGGCGTCCATCATTTCTACGGGGTGGGAGAATTCGTGGTACACATCGACCATGAGCACGCGGTCGGCGAGAGCTGCGTCGGTGGGCAGATCAAAGCCGGTTTTGGTGCCCTTGACGGGAAAAACGTTGTCAGTGCCTGAGACTTTGGCCCGTGAGCGAATTTCCCGGAGCATTTCGTCCTGAATATCAACGGCAAAAACCACACCTTTACCAATCTCCGAGGCCATGCGGAAACTGTGGTAGCCCGAACCCGCGCCCACATCCATCACGGTGTGGCCCTCTTCGAGATTGAGATTTCGCATGAGCTTATCTACGCGTTCTTCCTGCTGCCGTTCAGGGCGCTCGAGCCAGTCCATGCCCTGATGGCCCATGACATGTGCAATTTCGCGGCCCATATACCACTTGCCAATGCCGTTGGGGTCGCCATGCTTGTAAGTGTAGGGGGAGTTCGGAGATGGCTGGGCACCCGCCTTTTTTGCCGAAAGGCAGCAACCAAAGCCGACAATTATAACAATGATGATGAGGTGACCGCTGTGAAATTTCATACTTGTAAAACAACACAGCAGGTGTGATGTTGCCCATTGGGATTCCAAGCGCTTTAATCAAAGAGATCAAAAATATTAATTAAAAATGCTGTTCTTTGCTTCTTTCACTCAACTTGTGCTATGAATATCAGCTTCACTCTAACTTTATTAATTTTCGGAATTTTTTCATCTACGGTAGCATTTACTCAACCTTGTGTAGACGGTTTTGCCGGAGAGTACCCGTGCAACAATGTCGATCAGAAGGCCTTTATCTCGCTGGAAGAGTTTGAAGCCGTTTCTTCCAGTGATATTTGGGGGTGGACGAGCCACCTGACAGGGAGGGAATATGCAATCGTGGGGCTTTTTGATCGCACAGCTTTTGTGGATGTATCAAGCCCCGAACACCCGATTTTCATCGGCTACCTGCCTACTGCCACTACAGGAATATTGTGGCGGGACATTAAAGTCATAGGTCACTTTGCTTACGTGATGGCAGAGGCTGCGGGTCACGGTCTGCAGGTTTTCGACCTCACCAGGCTCGAATCGGTATTGTATGCTGATATCCCTGTGATGTTTGACATGGACGCGCACTATGTGGGATTCGGAAATGCACACAATGTAGTGGCCGACACTGCAAATCAGTTTGTGTATGCGGTGGGCTCGGATACTTTTGCCGGAGGGCTTCATATTGTCGATGTGTCCGACCCGCTCAATCCCGTATACGCCGGCAGTAGCGAAGAAGACGGTTACACACACGATGCCCAGGTTGTGAACTACACGGGTCCCGACACGGATTATCAAGGCCGGCAGATTTGCTTTGCCGCCAATGAGAATACCATCACCGTATTTGACGTGACTGAGAAGACCGATGTGGAGTTGATATCGCGCACAGGTTACGAGGACATCGGGTACACCCACCAGTGCTGGCTTACTGAAGACCAGCGGTACCTCATTGCCAATGACGAGCTGGACGAAATGAATTTCAACATCAACACGCGTCCGATCATTTTTGACATGCTCGATCTCGATGACCCACAGGTGGTGGGATATGTAGATCTCGGAACCACTTCGATTGACCACAACCTGTATGTAAAAGACGGGCTTTTATACATGTCCAACTACACCTCAGGTCTCAGAATACACTCCTTGAAAGATGTGGCCGCAGGTGAAATGCCTCCTGTTGCTTTTTTCGATGTTTTTCCTGGCAGTGATGCACGGATATTTCAGGGTTCATGGAGCAACTACCCCTATTTTAACAGTGGAACATTGGTCGCAACCAACATATACGAAGGTTTTCATGTATTGACTCCACGACTGTTTGCATTGAGGGATGAGGTCGTGGAAGTGTGTGGTGAGAATACCGCCGTTTTGCTGTTTGACGTGAATGTACCGCTCGACGAGGAGTTAAGTTACGCAGTTGAGTATCCCGGTGGCAGCGGACCGGCCCCGTTTTTGGAAGCTACCACAAGCAACGGGGCGCCTTTCAGCAATGGTGTTTTATTCACAGGGCTTGCAGCTTTCGGAGGTCAGTATGTTCATGGCGAGGTGGTGATATCGTACGGCGAAACAGAGAAGCGGCTTCCGTTCTTTCATCGCAGCTGGTGAATTTCCAGTGGAGTGATGACGCCGACGGATTTGCAGTGTTGGAGGTTTCGCCCAACCCCGACTTTGAGCCCATTATTTACTCCAAAGAGATTTTCGGTAGCAACGGAAGCTTTTCGGCCCAGATGCCTTTCGATGAGACCTATTACTACTGGAGACTTTCCAAACCGAACGCTTGCGTCGATGAGCCGAGTGTATCTGAAACCGGCGAATTTGAAATCGGGCTCCTGACCCATACCTCAACACGGGGGCCGGGAGAGGAGTGGGCACTAAGGCTTTTTCCCAACCCGGCAGATGGTTTCATTATGCTCAAGGCCCCCGCAGGGGTCGATGTGGTCCATGTGTTCGACCTCTCGGGACGCAAGGTAGCCGAGTGGACCGTACAAAGCAGCAACACTGCCGCGCGATTTGATATTTCCCGATTGGCGCCGGGGGTGTACATCGTGAAAGACGGCGCCGGGCAGCACCACAATCGATTTGTGGTGCGGTAGGAGTGGAGGCTTCTTTATTTTCCGGAAGGGCAGCCAAACTGAATTGCTCTCATTGATGCATCACGCTTTGTCTTCCCACAGCTCGATATAATTACCCTCCACGTCGTTGGTCCAGGCAAAACTGCCCTCCTCGTGAAATTCGGGTCCGCGCACTTCAATATTGTTTGCGGTGAGGTGCTCAATAATGCCCTTGAGGTTTTCCACGCGCAGGTTGACAGTGAAAAATTTGCCGTCCACAAAGGGGCGGTGCTTGTTGTATAAAATTGAAAATATGGTGTAGCGATCGGCGCCTGTTTCGGATTCTTTGTAAGGAAAAGTCACGTAGTAGGCCTCATAGTTCTCCGTGTATTCATAATCGAGCCCGAGGTGTTTTGAATACCAGTCGGCGAGTACTTTGGGGTTCTCGGAGTAGAGGAATACCCCGCCAAGTGCTTTTACCATCGTTGGTTTGTGTTTTAGGTTCGGCTAAATGTATGCATGTTATACATTTTTCAAAAGCAATTCCCTAAAAGTCGATTCCTGCAGCTGCGGCGAGCTGAAATTTCAAGACGGCACTTCGCCATGAACTGCTATCTTTGCAACCTTCAACATCTAATCATGCTCGGACTCAAAATGCCTACAGACCCCAGGTGGGTCAACATCGTAGAAAAAAACATCGGCGACATCCTCACCGACCACGCCTGGTGCGAGCAAAAAGCGGCATCGGCGGCCATCAGCATCATGACCCGCTTTCCCGAGCATGCCGACCTCGTGGATGAGATGATCGCCTTGGCCCGCGAAGAGATGGAGCACTTTGCCATGGTGCACCAAAAGATCAAGGAGCGCGGCCTCACCCTCGGATTTGAACAGCGCGATTCATACGTAAAGGACCTCCGCGCTTTTATCAAAACAGGCGGCGGACGTAAGCAGCAGCTCGTTGAGGCCCTGCTCACGGCCGGAATGATCGAGGCCCGCAGTTGCGAGCGCTTCAGGGTGCTGAGCGAGGAGATCGACGACGAGGATTTAAAAAAATTCTACCGCGGCCTCATGGCCAGCGAAGCGCGCCATTACACCCTCTTTCTCCGCTTTGCGCGAAAATACGGCGGCGACATCGACGTGGATGCCCGCTGGGAGGAGTTTTTGGAGTACGAGGGCAGCCTGATGGAGAAGTACGGGAAGGAAGTGACGATACACGGGTAGGCTCCGGCCACTTGTTATTCGGCCAATATAAAAACTGCTCTTCGAACAATATAGCTCCGACCAGAATGAAGGCGGCGGCCAACACTGCCCCGATGATTCCTGAAATCACCACTGCTACAATTCCCTTGATGAAATTAGTCAGCGAAGGTTTGGGAGTAAACATGGTAGCGACGAGCCAACCCGAAAGGGCGAAATTCAGCACGCTTGCGGCGATGGCACTGCTGATTGCAAAAAAGTGGAACAACATCACCGAGATCAGGGCAATCACAATGGTCTGCGCGCTGACGTAGGTTGCGGCGGCAAGTGATTCTAAAAGGTTGATCTTTTCGCTTTTTCTGAAAAAGAGCCAAATCGGAAAAGCCAGCAGCAGCGCATTGAGTGCATACAGGGTACGCGTGTGTTTGGAAATCAGTAGTGTAATGGCGAGTCCGGACTTTAGCGATTCATCTTCACGGTCCACATTCAAATCACCCCCGATGCTGCTCATGGCATAGGCGGCGTAGTCGAAGTCGGTTACGTTGGTGAAGAGAATGTAAAATGTGGTGACCAGTATAAAGTAGGGCACCGGTCCGATGTACCTGCTGCGGTTGCCTTTGATGTAGGCCATAGCCACTTTTCCGGGCTTGGTGAACCCATGCAACAGGGTGCGCACAAACCTGTTGTCGAAGCCAAAGAGCTTTTCCAATGTCTCATGGAATACACTGCGCAAATTGATCCTCCTCACCTCCATCGGTTGTCCGCAAACCGGGCAGAAGTGACCGGATTTTGGTGTTCCGCAATTCACACAGGTTTCCGAACCGAGCTCTTCCATGACTTCGGCAAAAAAACAAAAGATATTATTGTCTTCCTATTGAGCCCGAAAAAATAATCGCATCAGGCCGATGGGAAATGCCTGTGCGAAGATGGAGGGTTTAATTTGATTCGTTTTTCTCAAAAATCTTTCTCCACGCCTCCGGCACTTGCATTGTCTTTCGGTTTTCGTAGTCGTAGCACACCACAGTCGATTTGCCGCGGGTGCACTCCACCCAATGATCGCCGGTGCGCTTGTGGATGAGGTAGGTCACCTGAAAACTCTTGTTGCCCACATTGCTCACACCGAGTTCTATTTCGGCTTCGTCGACCAGGGTGAGGGGGAGGAGGTAGTCCACTTCGTGGCGGGCCAGGAGGATGCCTTCGCGCTCCCAGTCCGCTTTTTCGCCCACGTGATCCTGAAACCAGAGCTTGCGGCCCTCTTCGAAGTAGGTGAGGTACACGGCGTTGTTCACAATGCCGTATGAGTCGAGGTCGTTAAAGCGGATGTGGATGGGGTAGCGG
>JAIVHQ010000269.1 GCA_020200995.1 Flavobacteriales bacterium | reverse complement strand
CGATCGCCACCTGAATGGTGTTCAGATTAAAGCTCGGCTTGATTGTATCTGCGACCATTACCTGGGTTACAAATGTTGCTGCATTTCCGCTTCCGTCTTCTGCGGTAAATTGCAAGGTGCGCATCCCGGCTTGCGTGCAGTCGAAGCTTTCTATGTCGAAGTGCGTTGATGTTATACCGCAATTGTCCGTCAAAGCTGCGATCAATGCTTCCTGATTAGGGGCTGCCATTCCCTCAGCGTCGAGGTAGATGGCGGGCGAATCCGCAAAGGTCGCAGCAGGCGCAGTTTGGTCAACCACGTTCACGTTGAAGCTCACCTCAGTGGTGTTGTCAGAGGCATCCACCAAAGTGAGGGTTGCCATATGTGTTCCGAGGTCGGCACAAGTATAGTCCGTCAGGTCAATTTCTCGGTGAACGATGCTGCAATTGTCAGTCGACCCTGCGTCGGCGGTGGCTGCATCAAGGGTAGCAAGTCCGTTTTCGTCGAGTACCAATGTGATGTCTTCCACCATTGCTACGGGGAGTCTGTCGTCGGCTACAGTCACTATAATGACTTCCTGCGCTGAATTTCCCGCGATGTCGGTAACCTCGAAAGTCACGTTGTTCTCACCGAGGTCGGTGCAGTTGAAATTGGATTTGCTGACACCCATTCCACCGATTCCGCAATCGTCGAAAGAACCGTCGTCAACCATTTCTGCGGTGAGGACTGCCGCTCCCGATTCATCGAGGTTCAGGGTGACATCTCTTGCGATCACTGTGGGAAGGGTCGTGTCGTCGATGCCGATTTCGGCTGAGGCAGACACAGCAGGACAACCGCCGCTATCGGTCACTTCCACACCGTATGTTCCTGGCGATTTTTCGGAAATACCCGCAGTCGACTCTTCTGTGCTCCATTCGAAGTAGAAAGGAGCCGTTCCGCCTGTCACATTTGCCGTGGCCATGCCGTCTTCCCCGTCACAGGTGCTGACTCCCGTAGTCGAAATGTTCACTGCGGCAGGTGCACCCGAGTTAAAACTAACGACATCTATTTCAGAAAATCCATCTCCTGAGTTTTCAAGCACAAAATAAACTGTGTATGAACTGCTGTGATTAAGGCTTTCAATTTCAAAGTCATGTGCGACACCTCCTGTCATGGTAACGTTGTCCGCGTATGCCACAGTCACATCGCCATAGTCGGTGCCGGCTGCTATTTCCGTGGCTGTGGGTGCGGCCGAACCTGCAGGAACCACCATCATGTAACCCGTGCCCGAAAGGATTGCCTGGGCTCGAAATTGGGCGCTTGAGCATGTGATCTCACTGATGGAACCCGACGCTTGGGCCACATCTCCTATGATGCCATCCAGTTCGCCAATCGATCCGGCAGCGTAAAACCATGTGAATTCGTCGCTCTGACCGGGCGCCAAATTGTCCAGCCTTACGTAAAAGCCGTATGAACCGTCGTTGCTATGGGTAACAGTTGATGTACTCGGGTTTTGATTTGTGATGTTCGACCAGGTGCAGCAGCTGTTCACGATAGAATTTGCCTTGTCAGTATCGGTGTAGAAGAGTACCCCTTCACTGTGAGAAGTGACCCGCACGGCGGCAGATCGCGTTGAAGCATCCGAAATTTGCTGAAAGCTTCCGTCCACAAGGTTTCCGCGCTGCTTGGTGGGGCGGTCTGTAGTGCCCACCCAGTCGTCGCGGGTGCCGACCCATACGCGTACGTTATCGGCGCTCACCGCGCTTATGTTGGTCATTTTCACCTTAATCTTTACAAAGGAGTTGTTGGGGAGCAATTCATATGTATGCTCTGCCTGAAGCACCACACCTCCGAAGGTGAGCTCGCCTGTGGAAACCACTACACCGGTTCCGGTGCCGCTGCTCCCTGAGTTGTAGTTGAATCCCGAGGTATTGATCGAATGGTTGGTCATCAGCGGATCGTGAAGCTGGGTGCCGTTCAGGTTCCAGTCATTTGAACCGTCGCCACCCACCGCAAAACTTGCATTCAGCGGAAGGCTCGAGTATGTGAGCTTGAACCAGTAACTGCCCATTTGGTAAAAAGGCTGTTGCATGTTGCCCCGCGCATTGATCGAGGTTTCGCTGCCGTTACCGACGCGAATTTTATCATTGTTGATGGTTGTTGTCTGGCCCTGCGAATTCAGGCAAAATGCCAGAATGGCTGCAGGAAAGAGGATTGCGTATCGAAGTAGATTTTTTGCTTTCATCCTTATCGGTTGTTTTGAGGAGTCATGGTTTGTTTTACCCATTGTTGCGGGGCGGTCTTGGCCATGAGCATTTCTGCTTCAATAGATTTTTCGGAATGGCCGTCTGAGTGGTAGTGCATGACCATATTGACATAAGCCACTTCGGTGGTGCGCTGAACGTCTGTCATGACGAAGTACATGCGTGGGCTTAGAGCTGTCAGCGATGCTTTGTCCATGAGCTGTACAGGATGACCCCCAGCGGTAATGCCTTGAATGTTTTCAAATTCAAGTCCGTGCATCATCACGTAAACGGTGCCGCGATGGGCGGCCAGCCTTTCGGCAAATTCGGGACTGCTCAAAGCTGCTTCAATGATAGCTTTGTCGCTCGCATCGATAGCTTGGCGCACATCGGGAGAGGCATGCAGGCTTTTAATCATTTGATCGGTACTTGCGAGGTTGCCTTTTGTTTGGGCGTTCATCTCGATAGCAGTGCTGAAGGCGAAGCAGAGTAGCAATAAAGCCAGTGATTTGCGCTGTGTATTGCGCTTGTGGAAGTTTTGGTTCATTTTGTAGGGTTGTTTCGTAGGCTTTGAATCAATGGATCCGTATTCCTCTACTTTATTGACTGTAAACAGTTGTTAATTTTCGACGAGTCACATTATTTTAATCTTGATTTATTCAGATGTAATCATCTGTTTGTGAATATTTAATGATGCAGTTGTGCAAGGAGAGTGAATTTCGACCAATGCCGATTCGCCTCCGTCGGGCACAAGTGGTGACTTGAAGGTTTTTAGTTGAATTGCTCAAAAAGCTGATAATGAAAATGCAATACTGCAGATCGAGCGACGATTTTTTTTCCGACACCCGCGATCTTTGGAGATTATTTGATTTGCCCGTGACCACTTTTTTCGGATATTTCGGCCTCCGCATGAACCCACCACCAGCACATGATGATAAAAGAGATTTCCGCTCGCAATTACTTCTTGCGGGCCTTTATTCTGACATCCGCCCTCGGAGTGCTATTGATAACTGCTTGTACCAACCCTGAAGCTGTGGACGAAAAAGATAAATTTCCGCAATATGAGGGTACTGATTTGGGCCTTACATTCGGTGAGGAAGGTGCCCGAATAAAAGTGTGGAGTCCGCAGGCTGAGTCGGTTTTACTTAAGGTTTTCGAAGATGACCATCCGGATTCTCAACCTTTTCGGGAAAAGGAACTGGCGAAAAGCGACCGAGGCACATGGGAGGCGGAGATTGGCGAGGAGCTCATAGGCAAGTACTACAGCCTTTCGGCAAAAATCGACGGAACGCAGCGCCCCGAAGTGCCGGGGCCCTATGCCAAAGCCGTTGGCACCAATGGCCTGCGCGGCCACATTCTAAATCCCGCAGAAGCCGTTCCCGAAGGATGGGAAGATGATGCGTCGCCTCCGCTCGGCGAATTTTCCGACATCGTGATTTACGAGCTCCACATACGCGATTTTTCCATTCATCCCGAATCGGGGATGGAGCACAAGGGCAAGTACCTCGCATTTACCGAAAAGGGCACCACCACCCCCGGCGATATTGCGACCGGCATCGACCACCTCCGGGAAATGGGCGTCACCCACGTCCACCTGCTTCCGGCATTTGACTACCTCTCTGTAGATGAGTCGCGGCTCGACGAACCTCAATTTAACTGGGGCTACGACCCGCAAAATTTCAATGTACCGGAAGGCAGCTACTCCACCAACCCCTCCGACGGAGCGGTGCGCATCCGCGAATTTAAAGCCATGGTCAAGGCCCTGCACGACGCAGGCATTTGCGTGGTGATGGACGTGGTGTATAACCACACCGGCAAGGTAGAGGGGTTGAGCTTCGACGCCCTGGTGCCGGGCTATTATTACCGCTACCGCGAAGACGGCTCCCTGAGCAATGCCAGCGGATGCGGAAATGAAACTGCCTCCGAGCAGCCCATGATGCGTAAGTTTATGATCGAATCGCTCAAATACTGGGTCGAGGAATACCACATCGACGGGTTCCGATTCGACCTCATGGCCGTGCACGATATCGCGACCATGAATGCCATCGAAAAAGAGTTGCGAAGCATTCGCCCCGATATTTTCATCTACGGCGAGGGCTGGACTGCAGATGACTCGCCCCTTCCGGAAAACAAGCGGGCCCTGAAGAAGTACACCTACCGCATGCCGGGTATCGCGGCTTTTAGTGATGATATACGCGACGGGCTCAAGGGCAGTTGGAGCCGTGAAGACTCCCGCGGCTTTGTGGGCAACGTATCTCTGCTGCGCGAAAGTGTGAAGTTCGGCATCGTGGGTGCCACCGAGCACGAGTGGATCGACTACGACCGCGTCAATAATTCGAATGCTCCCTGGGCCCTCGAACCTCAGCAGTGCATCGGCTATGTGAGCTGCCACGACAACCACACCCTCTTCGACAAACTCACCATTGCCCACCCCGATGCTTCAGAAGATGATATTCGCAAAATGCACATCCTCGCACATGCCATTGTACTCACTTCGCAGGGCATACCCTTTCTACACGCCGGCGCCGAATTCATGAGGACGAAGGGCGGGGAGGAAAACTCCTACAAATCGCCCGATACTGTAAATCGCCTTGATTGGAGCCGCAAGGCACAGCACGCCGATGTGGTAACTGCCTGCCGCGACCTGATTGCACTTCGCAAGGCGCACCCCGCCTTCAGGTTGGGTGCGGCCCATGAAATCCGTGCGCGGTTGAAGTTTTTGCCTTCTGATACAACCGTCATTGCATATCATATTGACGCACCCGAGAGCGACCCCTGGTCAGAAGTGTTCGTGGCTTTCAACGGCGGTCACGCCGACAAGGAGACAAAGCTTCCCGAGGGAGCGTGGCGCAAGGCGTGGCGCGGAAGCGGCTCCGTGGATGACAGCGAGGAAATTTCAGGATCAGTCAGTGTTCCGGAGAAGGGTGCAATCATAGCTTTCAAAAAGCGATAGAGAATGTACTTGTGACGCTTTTAGTATGTTAAATTGCAGAGCAATACGCGTCTGAATGCCAATTTTTTGTTTGCTTTGTAGCATTATTATTCTATCATTAACCCAAAACTAACTCATCATGAAGATCAAATCATCATTTTTCGCCCTCCTGGTTGCTGTTGCAGCCCTTTCAAGCTGCGGTAAGGAAGACCCGGTAAGCTACCTTGACCATTCCGGCAGGAACCAAAACCGTTGGCGTTACGGTAGATGGCAATGACTTTGAGGTTGATCTCATTCTTGAAGACAATCAAACAGAACGCGTAATTATGGGAACCAATGCTGCAACCGTGAATGTGACGCAAAATGAAACCCGCGTTGTAGACTTCACTTATTCAATTAACTAATTGTTGCGTCAGATCATTCTTTCGCAAACAATTTAAAATCAAAAAGAAATGAAGAAAGCAATATTGGGAGCCATCTCGCTTTTTTGTGCGACGCTTACTTTCGCACAAGCACAAGACAACCCTGCACTCACCAACAAACGCGGAGTAGAAATACTTCCTCAGGCAGGTGATTGGGGCCTCGGATTTAACGCTGTTCCCTTCCTGAATTACATCGGCAACAGCTTCAACGGCGCCGGTTCAAATTCGGTGGGAACCGACTACATCAATTCGAGTCAAATGATTTTCGGAAAATACTTCCTGACTGACAACAAGGCCATCCGCGGATCAGCCCGCCTCGGTTTCGGGAGCAATACGCAGAGCAACTTTGTGCGCGACATGAACACGGGGGTCACCCCCACTTTTGTCGAGGACTACAGAACTGTAAACAACAGCGACATTTTCCTCTCGGGAGGCCTTGAATGGAGGAGAGGCAAAGGCCGTGTGCAAGGGTACTACGGTGCAGAACTCGGTGTTGGCTTTTCTAACCGGCAGGTGAATTACGATTATGGAAACGAAATGACCGCAACGAATCCCTCTGTGTTTTCCACCGTTTGGGGCGGAGGATTCGGCCCTGCCGGAAACGGCGGAAGTGGCGGTTTTTTTGAAGACCAGGTGTCAGACCGCGTGGTGCAAGAAAACAGCGGATCGACCATCTCCTTCGGTGCAAGGGCATTTGTAGGTGTTGAATTTTTCTTCGCACCCAACATGTCAATCGCCGGCGAATTTGGCTGGGGCCCCATGTTCATGATCGGTGGCGATGGCGACGAGCTGCGCGAGCGGATTGTGAACGGTCAGCTTGAGCGTCGTGAACTTCCTTCCGGAACGCGTAACGGCTTCAACCTCGACAACGACAACCTCAACGGTTCCTTGGCCTTGTTTTTCTACTTTTGATAGAGAAGTGTTTCAAAATTGTAAAACGCGGTCCTAGGGCCGCGTTTTTTTATGATTTTCGTTGAAACCAACCATAGCAACTGTGTTCAGAACAGTTTGGTTGACCTATACCGATATGATTTATGTCTTAGGCGACGGAATTCGATCATTAATCGAAAAATTTTGCGGTGACGTTTCTCATCGGTGCAATCATTTGATTGTTTGCCTATATTGGCACATCAAATCACTGAATACAACTATTACCACACTGCAGCCCTCAATAGTTTCATGTCGGGAAAGCTCGTTGACGCGGAAGAAATGGAGAACATCGCACTGGCGATAGCCACCTCCACTGCCGATTCGGCATATATGCTGCTCAGCAATGCCTCGCTGGCCAATATCAAGTCTGTTCAAGGCAGGACCTTCGAGTCACTGCAATACCACAGCACAGCCCTGAGACTGTCGGTAAGTCATGAAGACAGCACGCAGTACTACCGGATCCTCAATAACCTGTCGCACGCATACAAATCAGCAGGCAAACTGGATTCCGCCCTGTATGTGCTGATCAAAGCAAAGAAGTACTACAACCGAATCGGTTCTATTTATGAACAAGGAGTGATCGAAGGCAACATCGCAGAGATTTATCGCGAAGATTTTAAGGATTTCGATTTGGCACGAAAGCACTACCTCAGTGCCCTCAGACTTCACAAGATCGGTGATCATAAGGGAGACTTAAACAGGGTGTACCACAACTACGCAATTTTGCTTACTACCCTGGAGCAACTCGACAGTGCGAAGTATTACCTGAATATGTCAGTCGAAAACCGACGTAAAATGGGTGATGAGGATGGCATTGCCTCTTCGCTCGTTGAATTGGGTAGGGTACATCTTGCTGAGGAGGAATACGGAGAGGCTGTTTCAAATTTTGCAGAAGCCCTTCGAATCTGTAAAAAGTACGGCATACAAATCGGAGTATACCACAGCTCGCTCGTACTGGCCGAAGCACATGCCAAAATGGGAAATTACAGGGTGGCTTTGGCCAATTATGAAGCCGCATTGGATGCAGCAACGGAAAACCGAATGACCGATGAACTTGCCGAAGTCAACCGCCAAATGTATATGCTTCACAAAAATGCGGGCATGTGGGAAGCCGCGCTGGCCTCACTAGAGCAATATGATCAAATTAAATCGGAAATTGACAGCAGCCGCAAAGACCAGGCACTGGCCGAAATTAAAGCACGTTACGAGACTGAGCTGACTGAGAATGAAAATGCCGCCTTGCTGTTGGAAAAGGAGCTGACCGCTAAGCAACTTGCTGTCCAACGGTGGTTGGTGTGGGGGCTGAGCCTTGTTATTGCGCTTTTCGCCCTGATTGGTTTCTTCTTGTTTCGTGCAATCAAGCAGAGAGATGGTGCATTGAGCGACGTTGAGCGAGCCCGCGAAAATCTCGAAGAAAAACTCGAGAAGATTTCCCTTCAGGAAAAGCGCCTCCTTGAAGCGAACGAATTTAAAAACAGGGTAATCTCCGTGAT
>JAIVHQ010000433.1 GCA_020200995.1 Flavobacteriales bacterium | reverse complement strand
TGCCGGGGGGCAAGTCGATGATCATAAAGTCGAGGGGACCCCAATGCACGTCTGTAAACATCTGATTCAGGGCCTTGCTGGCCATGGGACCGCGCCACACAATGGCTTGGGAGGTATCGGCAAAAAAGCCGATGGAAAGAATCTTCACACCATGACTTACGACCGGAAGGATGAAGCTCTTTCCGTTGACTTCGGTGGTGCGGGGTTTTTCCTTTTCGACGTCAAACATGATGGGCATCGAAGGCCCGTAGATGTCGGCATCGAGCAGGCCCACGGAGTAGCCGTCGGCGGCGAGTCCTGCAGCCAGGTTGGCCGCCACGGTCGATTTGCCGACCCCGCCTTTGCCCGAGGCCACGGCGATGATTTGCTTCACCCCGGGCAGTATTTTGCGCTGCTCGGGTTCCTGCTCTTCCTTGGAAAGCACTTTTACTTCAATGTCCACTTTCACCTCGCGGCCAAAATTGCGCTCGATGGCAAATCGACAGGCGTCTTCGAGGCGCTTGCGGGCATGCATGGCGGGATTCAGGACACAGAGTGTGAAGGCCACGCTCCCACTTTCCGTTTTTACATCCCGTACGAGGCCGAGCTCTACAATGTCTTTTTTCACATCGGGCTCCATCACATTCGAGAGCACATCGAGAAGGTTTTTATCGTTCAGTTCCATTTTTCTCATTTTAACCTGAGCTCCGGCGCGGAGGCGGGATCCCAGAACAATTTTTCAAAATCGACCACCCGGTCATTTTCCACTTTGATGCCTTCGGCTTCGAGCAAAGTCTGCATTCGGTCGGGGGCTCCGAAATGGTGTTTTCCCGTAAGGACACCCGCCCTGTTCACCACACGGTGTGCGGGTACCGGCTCGGGCAATCGGTGGGATACATTCATGGCCCAACCCACCATTCGCGACGATCGGGCCATGCCCAGGTAGCGCGCGATGGCACCGTACGAAGTAACACGGCCTTCCGGTATTTGTTTGACCGTTTCAAACACCATTTCAAAGAAGTCGCGGTGGCGCTCAGCTATTTTTATAGAGGCTGTCATTCAAAGTAAAACAAAGGTAGTGAATGGGCATTTCCCGGGCTAAAAACTTTTGTTCGTAGAAGGTTTTGATTTGAAGCAATTCACGGCGGTCGTCATCGAGCCGCTCGATGCCCTCGCCGTACACATCGTCGGTTTGAAACAGGATGGTGTGCCCGCCCTCTTCGATGGTGGCGAGGGTGGATTCGTAGAGGAAAACGCTGTCGGTCTTGACGTGGATGAGTCCGCCGGGCTTGAGGAAGCAAGCGTACCGCTTCAGAAAATGTTTGCCGGTAAGGCGCTTGGTTTCCTTTTTGTCTTTGGGCTGCGGATCGCTGAAGGTGAGCCATATCAGGAAGGCCACATTGTCAATGCCTTCTTCATCGACCGTCTTTGCTCCCCGCCACAATCGGGCGCCTTTGATATCGACACCCACAAAGTGGCGCTCGGGGTAGCGCTGCCCCATGGCGACTGCGTATTCGCCTTTGCCACAACCCAGCTCGAGGGTGATGGGCTTGTCTTTGCGAAAATGACCGGAATTCCACGCACCTTTCAGGGTGTTGTCACCACGGGTCATTTCTTCGTTTTCAGGCTCGTAAATGCACGCGAAGGTTTTCATCTCCGCAAAGTGGCTGTGTTTTTTCTTGGGCATAAAATTGGGCAAAGTTAGTTATTCCGCTCCTTACCACAGAGGCGCGGGCTTTGCGCCGCTTGCGCGTGACGCCAAAAGTCCAAGGCGAAGTTTGTTGTTTCACAACAAAACGCGGGAAAAAATCCACCACAAAGTCACAAAGGGCACAAAGTGTAGTGCCCCTGTAGGTTTTGGCTTTGTGTTCTTTGTCACTTTGTGGTTCAAAAAAAAAGCGCGGGAAAAAATCCACCACCAAGTCACAAAGGGCACAAAGTGCAGTACCCTGTAGGTTTTGGCTTTGTGTTCTTTGTGACTTTGTGGTTCAAAAAAATAAGCGGTGAAACCGCTGCAAAGTCACAAAAAGCACGAAGTGCGATACCGTTTTGGACTTTGTGTTCTTTGTGACTTTGTGGTTCAAACAAAAGCGGTGAAACCGCTACCCTGCAACACAAAAAAAGTAAGTGAAAAAATCTTTTTAGCTTTAAAGTTCCTAACCAAAGCTTTATCTAATGACACATTCTCAAAACTTTATCGATGAACTTACTTACGAACTCAACGGTGCTGCCATTGAGGTGCACAAATCTCTCGGGCCAGGGCTACTTGAAGATGTGTATATGCATTGTTTAAAGCATGAGCTGTCATTGCGAAAAATCAGGTTTCAATCGGAAATGAGTGTTCCGGTGGTGTATAAAGAGATTGAGGTGCCGACAAAACTACGTTGTGACTTCCTCGTCGAGGGAGCGGTATGTGTTGAAATCAAATCGGTTAAAGAACTGCTTCCGGTTCACAAGGCGCAGCTGCTGACATACATGAAACTCTTAGAAGTTCCAAAGGGAGTATTGTACAATTTCAATGTGGTCAACCTTTTTCACGAAGGTCAGCAGACTTATGTCAATGAATATTTTCGCATGTTGCCCCACGGAGAGATGTAGCTTTGCAGGATGCCGAAGCGGATACTTTTTGCGGTGCTTGATTGGGG
>JAIVHQ010000268.1 GCA_020200995.1 Flavobacteriales bacterium | reverse complement strand
GCCCGAGGCACACTTCGGCAGCGGTTGTGTTGAAGAGGTGAAGGAGGGCGGGCAGGTTCTCGACACCGCAGCGCGATAGCTGCTTGTAGGCTTCGATGAGCATGGCATCGCCGGAGAGGATGGCGGCATTGCGGTTCCAACGCTCGTGCACGGTGGTCTTGCCGCGTCGCAGGGGCGCTTCGTCCATGATGTCGTCGTGGACGAGTGAAAAATTGTGGAATACCTCAACGGCGAGTGCGGCCGGTAGGGTGCGCTCCATGCCGGCTCCGAAAGCTTCGCCGGCGAGCATGACGAGCACCGGGCGAATGCGTTTCCCGCCGAGGGTGAGGATGTAGCGGATGGGCGCGTGGAGGGCGTCGTCGGGAAGTTCGGTGCGGTAGCGTTCGATCTCGGTATTGAAGGCAGTTTGAAGGTAGGAAATATCTCTGATCATTTCAGCAAGTTGAGCAGGTATTGGCCATAGCCGCTTTTAACCAGGGGTTGTGCGATTTTGTTTAGCTGGTCGGCGTTTATAAATCCCATCTCATAGGCCACCTCTTCAATGCATCCGATTTTGAGTCCCTGCCGGTCTTCGATGACTTCCACAAACTGCGCGGCCTGCATCAATGAAGTGAAAGTTCCGGTATCGAGCCAGGCGGTGCCTCTGTCGAGGATCGACACTTCGAGCTTGCCCTGCTCGAGGTAGGCCTTGTTCACATCGGTGATTTCGTACTCGCCCCGCGCGCTGGGCTCCAGGCTGCGGGCGATGTCAATCACACTGTTATCGTAAAAATAGAGCCCGGGAACTGCGTAATTCGACTTCGGGCGTTCGGGCTTTTCCTCGATAGAGAGGGCCTTCTTTTGCTTGTCAAATTCCACCACACCATAGCGCTCGGGGTCTGAAACGTGATAGGCGTAAACCACCCCGCCGTCGGGATCGGTATTTGCCTTGAGCAAACGACCGAGGTCCATCCCGTAAAAAATATTGTCTCCGAGGATGAGTGCCACCTTGTCTTTGCCGATAAACTCGGCACCGATCGTAAATGCCTGCGCGAGGCCCTTGGGCTCGTCCTGCACAGCGTAAGAAAATTTGCACCCGAGCCGCGTGCCGTCGCCGAGGAGGCGCTTAAAGTGGGGCATGTCGTGCGGGGTGGAAATGATAAGAATATCGCTGATTCCCGCGCTCATCAAAGTGGAGAGCGGGTAGTAAATCATCGGCTTGTCGTACACGGGCATGAGCTGCTTGCTCACGGCGATGGTGAGCGGGTAAAGCCTCGTGCCCGAGCCGCCTGCCAGAATAATACCTTTCATGAAAATGCCGGTTTTAAAAATTTCACTTCCAGGGGCCTTTTTTGACTTCGAGTGATTCGAGTTCGATGTCCTCCTCTTCGTCGATAATTTCCAAAAGGGGCTCTCTGAAAGACTTGGTGACCAGGCTGCGCTGAAACGACATGAGCAAACTCGGCAAGAGCACGAGGTTGGAAATCATTGCTACCAGAAGGGTAATCGAAACAAGTAACCCAAGTGCCACAGTGCCGCCAAAATTGGAAGCCGTAAAAACCAAAAATCCGAAGAACAGGATGATGGAAGTATAAATCATGCTGATCCCGGTCTCGTGCACGGCAGTGATGATGCAGTGTTCAATATCCCACGGGCGCACCTTGAGCTCCTGCCTGTACTTTGAGAGAAAGTGGATGGTGTCATCCACCGAAATTCCAAACGCAATACTAAATACCAGAATTGTAGATGGCTTAATGGCCACCCCGAAATACCCCATAAGCGCGGCGGTAAACAGCAGTGGAATCAGGTTGGGCAACAAAGAAATCACCACCATGCGGGCCGAATTGAACAAGAGTGCCATGAGGAGGGCGATGACACAAATGGCAATGGACAAGCTGATAAAAAGGTTCTTAACCAGGTAGCTCGTACCATTGAGGAAGACGATGCTGGTGCCCGTGAGGGTAACTTTGTAGGTGTCTTGCGGAAAAATCTCAAACAGCTTGGGCTTAAGGTCGCTCATCAGCGTATCAAGCTGGTTGGTTCCGATGTCGGCAATTTGGGCACTCACCCGGGTGATTTGCTGCGTGCTGTCGAGAAAAAGCCGTGACACCCCGCCCACGTCGTTCTCATTGCCGCGGAGGTAGGGCGCGATAAAGGATTTCTCATAACCTGAAATGAGAGAGTAGCGCTCGGGCACACCATTGTAATAGGCCTGTTTGGCAAACTTCACTGCATCGGTGATGGCGAGGGGGCGCGAAATTTCGTCATAGGATTCGAGCAGCACCTGAAGCCTTTCAATTTTCCGGAGGGTTTTCTCGCTGGTGGCGCGTGAACTGTCGAGGGTGTTCACGAGAATTTCCAAGGGCATAACCCCTGCAAAGTTGTCTTCAAAGAAGCCCAGGTCGGTAATGATCTTATCTTCTTTGGGCAGGTCGTCCACAATGTTGCCGGTGGCCTGCACCAGCGTCATCCCATAAATGGCCAACGCGACAACGACCATCGCCGTGCCGTACACTTTTTTTCGGTGGTGGAGTACGAGCGATTCCATGAACCTCACCACCTTATCGAGCCATGTGCGGTCGAGGTGCTCGACGTGGCGCTCTCGCGGCGGCTTTGCAAAGCTAAAAATGCAGGGGATGATGATCAGCGAGAGCACGAAAACGCTCAAAATATTGATCGACGCCACAATGCCAAAATCGTGGAGCATGGCACTCCTCACAAAAATGAAAGTGGCAAACCCCATGGCCGTCGTGGCGTTGGTCATAAAGGTGGCATTTCCAACTTTGTGAATCACACGGTTGAGGGCTTTGATCTGATTGCCGTGCTTGCGGAACTCGCTGTGATATTTGTTGAGAAGAAAGACACAATTCGGCACACCGATCACGATAATAAGTGGAGGTATCAGCCCCATAAGTGCACTGAGCTTAAAGCCGAACATTCCGATGGTACCAAGCGACCACACCACGCCGATCACCACCACGGTGAGGCAGATGAACATCACCCTGAAACTTTTGAAAAATATCAAGAGCAGAATGGCAGTCACCAATGCGGCGAGCCCTACAAACATGGCCAGTTCCTGCTTAATTTGAGAAGCCTGCACAGTCCGTATGTAAGGCAGTCCCGAAATGTGAACGGGAAGTCCCGTGCGCTCTTCGAAAGATTTTGACAGGGCTAAAATCTCATCCACTACCAATTCCCGCGATTCATTTTCAAACCGCTTGCGGTTTACGAAAAGCATCATCACTGTGGCATTGGTACTGTCATTGTAGATAAGGCCGCGGTAAAAAGGCAGGGATTGAATCACCTTCACGAGGCTGTCTGTCTCTTCCTGCGATTCGGGGCGACGATTGACCACCTTTTTCAGGTCAAACCTTTTCTCTTCGCTGTTTTTTTTGAGAGTAAAGAGATGAGCTTCCGAAAATACGCTGTCCACACCGTCGATGGCGCGCATTTCATTGCCCAGGGTGTACCATTCGGCAAAAAGTGGGTGGGTGTGAAATTTGTCGCTTTGCACGCCGAGCACCATGATATTTCCGTCTTCCGAAAAGCGGTTCGTAAAGCGATCGTACTCAATTTGGGTGCTATCGTCCTTGGGCAAAATTCCACCGAACTTGTAGCTCATTTCCACCTTCCGGGCCTGATAGCCCATAAAGAGCGTCACCACAGCAACGCCCACCAGAAGCGGTACACGGTTGCGAAGTATAAAGCCGGCGATTCTTTCCCACATAGAAGTCCCTACTGTTTCAGAGGGCGGACAAATATAGTTAGTTTCTTACAGTAGGAAAGGCCAATCCATTGCAGGATTTTCGCTGATTTATGAAGGATTGGGAACTTGTCTTCCACGAACCTCCGTGGGTTTTACCGAAAGGCAATACGTGGAGGGTCGTTCGGCAATCGCTACCTTTACCGCCGATGAAATCGCACGTACGCACCGCCGGTTCATACTTGATTCGCCACACGACCCCGCGGCGGGTGGCCAACGTGGCAAAGCTTTACGCGAGCTATCACCGTTCGCGACTCGCAAAGCGCAATTTTCACAGCGGCATGCCGGCATCGGTGGCCATCGAGCCTACCACCTCCTGCAACCTCGGGTGCCCGGAATGCCCCAGCGGACTCAAAAAATTCACCCGGCCCACCGGCATGCTGCGCGACGAACTCCTGACCGACCTGCTCGACGAAATCGGCCCCACCCTGCAGCACCTCCAGTTTTACTTTCAGGGCGAGCCCTTCATCCACCCGCGCATCACCGACCTTTTTGCGAAAGCAGCCGAATACGGGGTGTACACCTCCACCTCCACCAATGCGCACTTCATCAATCCCTCGCGGGCCGAAGATATAGTGCGCAGCGGCCTCCGACAGCTCATCATCTCCATCGACGGCACCACCCAGGAGGTTTATGAACAATACCGCAGGCGCGGATCGCTCGCCAAAGTACTCGAGGGCACGCGCCACATCATCGAAGCCAAAAAACGGCTCAACTCGCCATGGCCCCTTGTCTATTTCCAATTCCTCGTGGTGCGGCCCAACCAGCACCAGATCGACGATGTGCTCAGGCTTGGAAAAGAGACAGGTGTGGACGAAGTGCTGTTCAAAACGGCGCAGGTGTACGAGTACGAAAAGGGCAACCCCCTCATCCCCACCCTTGACGAATATGCACGCTACGAAAAACTGCCCGACGGAACTTACCGCATCAAGAACAAACTTCTGAACCAGTGCTGGAAAATGTGGCACAGCTGTGTCCTCACTTGGGACGGGCGGGTGGTGCCCTGCTGCTTCGACAAAGACGCCGACCACCAGCTGGGGCAGTTTGGCGAGCTGCCTTTCCGGCAAATATGGAAGGGCGAAGCGTACGGAAATTTCCGCGGAGCCATTCTCAAATCGCGGGGCGAGATCGACATTTGCACCAATTGCAGCGAGGGGACGAAGGTTTGGGGGTGAGCGGGTTCCATCACTCTGCGGCCGGGGCCAACCATTCGGCGACACGGTTTCGCTGGATTTTTAACCCTGCGAACTCACGGTCGCTATAACACTTTTTGGAATTATTGCCCGTACGACTTCGAAGGCGGTTTTGTCATCATTTTTGCGAAAGGCAATAATGCCGCCAAAACCTTCGTGTGCTTTCCTGCATCATCCTGCGGATTACTCCGCAGGCTAATCTCATGTCACTCCTCCGGGGTTATACTATGCGGTGGCTACGCGGTTCAACTACTCCACGGCCAGCACTACACTTCAAGCTACAAAGCTCCGCTGGATTTGCCCGCCTGCCGGACGGGCAGGTAATCCTGCGGACAACCGGCCATTGCACGCGCTGCGCACCTTCCATCCCCGTAACGGGGGCATGATCAAATTGCATTCACAGCCGGAGTGCTTCGGGCAAATCCGGCTGCGATCCTTCCCTTCACTGCGTTCCGGTCAGCATGAGAGGGTAGCTTTTATTATGCAATGGGCGGTTTTTGATTGAATTCCTGTTTAACTGAAGTTGAATTAAGCCTGAAAATCAACCAACCGCATAAAATGCACAATCCCAGTGAAAAAACCAGACCGAACACCACAGTTGAATAAAATATACTGTCAAGTGAATTTTGAACATCGCCAAAGCTGTCAGAGTATTCAAAGAAAACAGGTATCATCGAAACGAATGCATACAACTGATAAACTAAGACTAGCGCCAATAGAGCCATACAAACCAATCTCGCCCAATTTTTGCGCTTTAGTAGATTAAACGCTCCTGTAAAGAATGCGATAGGCATTAAGGGGTACAAGAAAATCAAAGCCATATCCCAAAATG
>JAIVHQ010000267.1 GCA_020200995.1 Flavobacteriales bacterium | reverse complement strand
ATTGACATCTCACTGCACCGCCAAATCAGCAATACTGATCTTCTGAATCAAATTGCGAAGGTCGGAAAGGTGTTTTTCAGTGCCGGAAAGGAAGTGCATCAAACAGGCAGTGCAGAGTGATTTTTCCCGGTTTAGCAACCACTTTCATATCACCTCCTTCCCCGTCACCCAAGCGTAAAGTACTTGTATATCGCCGAAGACAAGTAGAGTGGCGAGAATTTCTATGAGGTGCACCTCGCTGTTTTTGCCATGCTGCGGCAAAATTTTCGATATATTTTCTGTTATCTTTACGTATGATCAAGTCAGCATATTTGGATACATCTGTCTTTGGGGGATACTATGATGTGGAATTTTCGGCCAATACCATTCCTTTTTTTGATCGTGTCTTGGAAGAAAGAATTCAAATATTTGTTTCGCGACTTCTAATTGCCGAATTGGCAGGGGCCCCTGATGAAGTAAGAGAGCTTTTGAACCGCATCCCCGCGGAACAGCAAAAACCCGTGACTCTTGACGACGAGGCCCGAAATTTAGCCAATAAATATATAGAGGAGAATGTAGTTGGCAAGACCAGTAAAGCAGACTGTCAGCATATTGCAATGGCCACTTTGGCAAAAGCAGATGTATTGGTTAGCTGGAACTTTAAACACATTGTGAACCTTGATCGAATCCGCGGATACAATGGTGTCAATCTCTTACTCGGTTACAGTCCAATAGAAATACGAACTCCCAAAGAAATTGAGCGCTATGATTAAAGAGAACTTAAAAAACGTAAAAACGAAGAAAGGCCTTGTGAAAAAAATGAGGGCTATACGTGATAAGATTAATGAAGACATTCAGGAAATGACCCCTGAAGAGGAAATAAGATATCTGGAAAAAATGATTTCTAAATGGAAAAACTCCGGGAGTTAGGCAGGGATAAAAATACAGGGTGGCAAATGACCCCAACTTTTCAGCACAAGATATAGCCCGTTTGAATTTGCTGCGCTTGGTGGCAACCATGAGAAAGCTTTCACATCGTGCTATACCCTATTCCCGGACGAGACCTCCAAGTTTTTCAAAAGCTGACATGACTGGATCTTGGCGTGTTCGCCACCCTTCATTTAAAATGCTGAGGCAATTTTTTCGTAATTCAATAAATCCGAAACAATAAGGCGCTCGCAAGCTTTCATATCACCTCCTTCCCCGTCACCTCAAGCGCAAAATACTTATAGATCTCGCCAAAGACAAGCACGAGGACTGGAATGAGCGCCAGACCAGCAAATTCATGGGCGGGGAGACTCACGAAATTGAACAGCGCGGCGAGGGCGGGCACTTCGATGATCACGATCTGGGCCACAACAGAAACCACCAAGGCGATGTTGACATAGCCGTTACTGAACAGGCCCACCTTGAAAATGGAACTCCGCAGGGAACGCATGTTGAACACATTGAAAAGCTGGCTGAAGGCCATGACGATAAAGGCCGCGGTGCGGGCCTTGTCGAGCCCTTCGTCAAGGTAGTAGGTAAAAGCAAAAAGCGCCATGGAGGCCATCAACACCGAGTTGATGATAAGGAAAGGCAGAATGCTTTTGTTGAGAATGGACGCCTCGCGGTTTACTGGTTTTTGAGAAAGCTCGTCGCCGTGGCTGTCCTCAGCTGCCATGGCAGTGGTGCAGGCGCCGTCGGTGACGAGGTTGAGCCAAAGGATTTGCGTGGCGCTGAGCGGAACGGCCAGCCCCATGAGCACGGCCGAGACGAGGGTGGTGATTTCGGCGAAGTTGGTGGTGATCAGGAAAAAGCTCGCTTGCCGGGTGTTGTTGAAGACCACGCGCCCCTCCTCCACGGCTTTCACGATGGTGGAAAAATTGTCGTCGGCGAGGACGACGGCAGCGGCATCGCGGGCCACATCGGTGCCCATGATGCCCATGGCGATGCCCACATCGGCGCGCTTCAGGGCAGGGGCGTCGTTGACCCCGTCGCCGGTCATGGCGATGAGTTCACCGCCGGCTTGCAGCTCCTCGGCGATGCGCAGTTTCATGTTTGGCGTAAGCCGAGAAAAGACGTTGATCTCGCGCACGGCCTTGCTGAAGGCTTCATCGTCGAGTTCAAGCAGCTGGGTTTCTGTCATGGCGAGGGTGCCGCCGCGCTCCACATCCTCGGGCAGGAGGATGCCGACGGCTTTGGCTACGGCTATGGCTGTGGTGATGTGATCGCCTGTGGCCATGATGACGCGGATGCCGGCGCTGTGGCAGGCCATTACGCTCTCCTTCACATCGACACGGGGCGGGTCGATCATTCCCGTGATACCGGCAAAGGTGAGGCCGTCGAGGTTGTTTTCGTCGATGGATTCGGCACCGTCGGGCTCATCGCGGTAGGCGAGTGCGATGACACGCATGGCCCCTTCCGACCAGGATTCGATCTTGTCGCGCACGGCATCGGCGCGGGCTTCGGTTATGGGCTGCGCTCCCTCGCCGGTCATGATGTGCGAGGCCTTGGCCAGCACCTTTTCGGGGGCACCCACGACGAGGAGTCTGCGCTTCCCGTCTTTTTCAGTCAGGGTAGCCCGCATCTTGAGGGTGGAGTTGAAAGGCAGGTCATCGATTTTGCGCACGCTGTGATCCCTTCCGGGAAAAATGCCGCCCTTACGCGCCATGGCCAGCAGCGCGCCTTCGGTAGGGTCACCGATGAGCGTGTAGCGGTCTTTATCGCCGCGGCGGAGGTGGGCGTTGTTGCTCCACGCGGCAATGTCCAGGATTTGTGCGAGGAGCTCCTCCCCTTTCGGGTTGGCGCCGGCGCCGGTCACATCGAATTTGCCGAAAGGCTCCCAACCCTCCCCGCTCACTTCCCAATCGGCGGCGCCGGGCACACTGACACGCCTCACGGTGAGGGTGTTTTGCGTAAGCGTACCCGTCTTGTCGGTGAGGATGGTGGTGACAGCCCCGAGGGTTTCGGTGGCGGTAAATTCGCTGATGATGGCATTGCGCCGCGCCATGCGGTTGGCCCCCACGGCCAGCACGATGGCGAGCACGGCGGGCAGCCCCTCGGGAATGGACGAGACGAGTGCGGCGATGGAAATGAGCAGGATATTGCTCAGCTCGGTTCCTTCCTGAAAAAAGTAGGCCACCACGAAGAGGAGCACTGCACTGCCCAAAGCGATAAAGGCCATGTGGCGGGCGAGAACGTCGGTTTTCTTTTGAAAATTGGTGCGGCCGATCTTAATGTCGTCGAGCGACTTTGCAATTTCGCCGATGGCCGTATCCATGGCCGTAGCGGTGACCACCGCTTTGGCAAATCCACCGGCGATGAAGGTACCTTTCCGCACCATGTTGTGCCGATCAGACATGCCGGTGGCTTCGGGAAGGGCATCGACGTTTTTATTGACGGGCACCGACTCGCCGGTGAGTGGCGCCTCGATGGCGCGGAGGTTTTTGGCTTCGATGAGGCGGGCATCGGCGGGGATGCTGTCGCCCTCTTCGAGGATGATGACATCGCCGGGCACCACCTCGCGGGCAGGCACCATGAGCGAGTCGCCATCGCGGAGCACGCGGGCCTTGGGTTGCAGCATGCCGCGGAGGGAAGCCACAGCGCGTTGCGCTTTCATTTCCTGTACAAAACCGATGGCGGCATTGACCGCGATCACAAAAAAGATTACGTAGGTATCGACGCGGTGATCTGTGAACCACGAGATGAGCGCTGCCGCAAAAAGTATGAGGATAAGGAGGCTGCGAAACTGCTTGAGAAGGATCCAAATCCAGTGCTTTTGCCCCACATCGGGCAGCTCGTTGGGACCGTGCTTTTCGAGCCGGGTGGCGGCCTCGGCGGATGTGAGGCCTGCCGCTTCGACTTTTAATTTTTTGAGTACTTCCGGGGCTCCTTGCGCGTGCCAGTTCATTGCTGATTTTCTTCGGTTGCGAAGGTAAAAAAAGAAGGGGGTGTAGGATTGACCGAGGTCACATTTTACACCTGATGCCGTGCAGGTATATTCCGCAGAGGGATTAAGGCACCAATGGCACAGCCCTGTTTAGAACCAGGTCAAAGTGCAAGTTCTAAACTCGAGCAAAACTGAAAACAGTCGAACCGCCTGTTCAGTTGGTTGTTTCCAAAAAATTCTGCCGCTTCTCTCTTTTAAAAAACCTTACTTTCACCCTGTCCCTGTGGGTCAATATGAATTATTACCTCTCATCAAACCGTACCAAATGGTTAAACTACGCTACATCTGGGAAGAGCTCAATTCCACTTTCTGGTTTGTTCCGACCCTCCTCTTATTGGTCGCAGTGTTGGCAGCTTTCGGGTTTATATACCTCGACGGCGTCATTCAATTTTCGCCTTCGGGATATTGGAGGTTCCTTTTTTCAGGCAGTGTCGACTCTGCGCGCACCATCCTCTCCACCATCGCCTCAGCCACTGTGGGCATAGCGGGAACCGTGTTTTCCATCACCCTGGTGGTGCTCACCCTGGCTACCTCGCAGCTCGGTGCACGCCTGCTTCAGAACTTTATGTATGACCGACTCAACCAGGTGGTGCTCGGCACTTACGTGTCCACATACGTGTATTGCCTTATCGTGCTCAACTCCATCAAGCAGGAAGAAGGCAGTGTATTTCTGCCGGTCATTTCGGTGCTGGCCGCCCTCATCGTGTCCGTCTTCGGCATGGTGTTGCTTGTCGTGTTTATCCACCACATTTCGGTGAGCATACAATCCAACAAAGTGGTGGCCGACATTGCATCATCCATGCTCAAAAGCATGAGGCATCTCTACCCCGATGGCATAGGGCCCGAACCCGACAATGCACCCGTCGAATTTATTCCGGAGCATTTCAGCCACCACCTCGATGTGAAAGTGAAAGATGGAGGCTACCTGAAGTCTGTGGACGGAGAGAAGCTGATGGAACTGGCTACCGAAAAGGACTTGGTTATTATAATTCGCTCCAAGCCGGGGGCCTACCTCGTGAGTGGTGAATTGCTCTGTGAAGTCTACTCGAATGCCGAAATTGACGAAAAAGCGGCTAAAAAAGTTGTCGAATTCTTCATCACTGGTAAGGTGCGGTCGGCCTTTCAGGACGCGGAGTTTTCCATCCACCAGATGGTCGAGGTGGCTTCCCGCGCACTCTCTCCCGGCATCAACGACCCCCACACCGCCATCGCCTGCATCGACAACCTCACTTCAGTAATGTGCTACCTCACTTCCGTGAAATTTCCGTCGGGCCAACGCTGCGACGAAGAAGGCAACCTGCGCCTGATAGCCAAAGTTTTGGACTTCAGCGGAATGATGCAAGCCGCCTTCAGCCAGATCAGGCAGTACGGGGAAGACAGCCCCACCGTCATCATTCGCATGATGGATTCCATGGCCACGCTCCGCAAATTTGCGACCAACAGCGAACATCGCTCTTCTATACAGAAACATACCGACATGCTGCTGCGCTGCGGCGAGCGATCGTTCAAGGAAAAATGTGACCTCGAGGATTTGAAGAAGCGGTACTTCTCGATGCAGTAAAGCTCGCTGACCGATGCATGACAACAATCCACGAACATCCCCTGTCGCTTCGGTGGCGAATAATTCCCGATGCGCACCTTCGCTGAACACACATACACCAAATTGAATATTATCAGCGTACGCGGCGAAGTACCCAAGATGATTACAGCTGAAGAACCAAGCCTGACTTTCGGCTGTCAGAATAATATTAACTGTGATCTACCGGGTGGTTGTCGCCTTGTCACAAGAATCAAGGCTTACGCAAAAAGGCTGCCCCCGAAACGGAGACAGCCTTGATTTCAGATCCGGCAAGTTACCGGGATGCGATTGGCTCG
>JAIVHQ010000266.1 GCA_020200995.1 Flavobacteriales bacterium | reverse complement strand
GGCTTGCTCAAAGATCAAAGAATTTTACCGCACCGGTAGCTAAAAAAGGCCGAAGGCCTTATCGCCGCAGGCGACCATTCGTGCATTAGTGGCAAAAACAAGCCCCGGTGGGGCTTAAAAAAAGGAGCCACTAATGCACTAATAAAAGCTTCGCTTTTTGGGGGCTTGCTCAAAGACCAAGGAATTTTAGCTTGCCGGTAGCTAAAAAAGGCCCAAGGTCTTATCGCCATAGGCGATTATTCCCGCCCGACTGCGTCATGCGGGCGGGCGTGCATTCCTGCCCGACTATTCCTGCATAATTCGTTGGCAGGCCGCAGGCCCTGTCTTTAGCATGGGCGGGCGTGGCTAAAAAAAACGCCGTACTTCGGCCCCGCTCAGCACAAGCCGGCGGAAACAAATCAGGAGGCCAAGAGAATCGGCGCCACACCGTGGCGACTTCAAAATCTCCACCGCCCCGTAAGCCCAAAGCTCTCCGGAACATGCTCTTCGGTGCTGAAGCTGAATGTCGGTTTAAAATCGAGGGTGAATTGAAGCGGGAAGTTCGAAAAGCTATAGCCCATCGCGGCGATCAGGTCAATGCCGATATTGATGTGCTTCTGCTCGAAGCGGGGGTTTTCGAAAGGGCGGTCGTTGCTGCGGCGGTGCACCCCGAGGTGGAGGCCTCCGCCGTAATACCAAAACCAATTGCCCTCGGCCCCGATGTCACTTTGTCGCTGGTAGAGTGCGGTGAGCGCTGCGCCGCCCCACCGTGCGGTGAGCATTCCTTCGACGGCGTTCTTCTCAGTCAAATTTTGCCGGAAGGCGATCCCGCTCCCGTAAGCCCACCTCACTCCTGCCGATGAACTTTGGCCGAGCGTAAAAAGGGAGCACCCGATGAGTGCTCCCGTGAAAATGATATGGCGAAAAGCCGACATGTAAACTCCCAATATCAGAGGGTGCCGCGCGACTCTTGCTCCCGCTCGATGGCTTCAAAGAGGGCCTTGAAATTGCCCTTTCCAAAACTTTGGGCGCCTTTGCGCTGGATGATTTCGAAAAACATGGTGGGTCGATCCAAGACCGGCTTGGTAAATATCTGCAAGAGGTAGCCCTCGTCGTCGCGGTCAATGAGGATGCCGAGATCGCTGAGCGGCTTGAGGTCTTCGTCAATTTCGCCCACGCGGTCGAGCACCGTCTCGTAATAGGTGGCCGGCACGCGGAGGAATTCCACACCGCGATCGCGAAGTTGGGTCACCGTATCGATAATATTGTCGGTAGAGAGGGCGACGTGCTGCACCCCTGCACCGTGGTAAAAGTCGATGTACTCCTCGATCTGAGATTTTTTCTTGCCTTCGGCGGGCTCGTTGATGGGAAACTTGATGCGTCCGTTTCCATTGCTCATCACCTTGCTCATCAGAGCAGTGTAATCGGTACTGATGTCTTTGTCGTCGAAACTGATAAGCTGGGCAAATCCCATTACGCGGGCGTAAAAGTCCACCCAGGTATTCATTTCGTTCCAGCCGACATTGCCCACCATGTGGTCGATGAACTTGAGGCCAACGGGCTCGGGGTTGTAATCGTTTTTCCACGGTTTGTAACCGGGCAGAAAAGAGCCTTCGTAGGCACCTCGCTCCACGAATATGTGCACCGTCTCACCGTAGGTGTGAATGCCGGAGCGCACCACGTGGCCGTGCTCATCCTCTTCGCGTGCGGGCTTCATAAAGGAGCGTGCACCGCGGGAGGTGGTTTCTTCCCAGGCCTTGGTGGCGTCATCTACCCAAAGGGCCACGACCTTTACTCCGTCGCCGTGCTTGGCGATGTGCTCGTTGATGGGGCCGCCCGGCGCCAGGGGCGAAGTGAGTACGAGGCGAATTTTATCCTGCTTGAGCACGTAGCTCGCGCGGTCTTTCATTCCGGTTTCCAACCCGGCATAGGCCTCTGATTGAAACCCGAAGGCCGTTTTGTAAAAGTGCGCTGCCTGCTTAGCATTGCCCACGTAGAGCTCTACGTAGTCGGTGCCGTTGAGCGGTAAAAAGTCCTGCGCATCGGGAATTATTTTCTTGAGGTTGAGTGGAGAGGTAGTTGATGTAGACATAGGTGAGCGTGTTTGTTGCGAAGGTACGAAATCGGGCGGTTTTTGAGGGTATCGGGGCGCAGGCTGCGGAAGACCGCCCGTGATTTCACGAATGCAGACCACCGATCACAGAACAGCGGCAAGAGAAAAGCGAAGCTCAGTCCACGCATTTTCCGCTCAAGCGAACACAACCGCACAACCCCTAGTGCGGCGGGAAACTGCCTGCGGGGATGTATGTGGCAAGAGCGAACGGGCCGGAAGGGGTGTTTACGCAGAAGCTTATTTTGGAGCATTAAGATCGTCGCAAATTCAAAAGCAGCGAAGACAATTTCTGCAGGAAATCGGCCCGCATCAGTAGAGAAATCCGAACAGCCACAACGGAATCACACCTTTGCCGCCGTATTCGATTCCATCGAGTGCCCTGAAACTGTCAGGGCCGGGCGGCAATTGAGAAGGGCTTTTAGATTAGCCGCCAACCTCAAAACTCCATCGGACCGCCACAAGGAAATCGCCCTGATCGGTGTAATTGATGTCGTGAACGACACCGACCTGGTTGGCAAAAAAAGTTTCGCGCAAGGTGCCCGTGTTGGTTTGTTCCGAAAGGAGGTAAGCGAGGTTGGTGTTGTCCAAATAAAGCTTGGCAGGCTTTTGCAACTGTGAGATGCCCTTGCCCTGCTTGTTGAGGTGAATGAGCAGGCCCGCATCGCGCAGGTGGTGGAGATACTGCAGGAGCGTGAGGCGGTTGATGCCGATGCGCTCGCTCAACTTGGTGGCATTTGGTACAAATGGAGCCGACTCAGCCAGAATGCTCAGCAATTGCCTCAACTTTGAAGTGTAGGCTACATCGAGCGCACGCAACTGAGGCAGTTCTACTTCCAAAATCATATTAATTACGGCTTCCAGCTTGTGCGGATAGAGTGAAACCGACTCATTGTAGAAAGGATAATAACCGTGCCTGAGGTAAGCATCGAGATGGGCAAAAGGTTTGACCTCTTCGAGTATGCCCGCGGCGATCTCCGCATGACCGGAGATCAGGTCATCGAAATCAACGACCGATACGGTTCTGCCTGTTTCCAATGCAATGTACTCCCTGAACGACAAACCCTGAAGCTCATACACCACCGCTCGTCGGCTCAAGTCCGCACGCGCGGTGAGGATTTCCAGGAGGGAAGAACCCGTAAAAATGACCTTGAGATCGGCGAAGTCGTCGTAAATATTTTTAAGCTCCTGCGCCCAATTGGTATACTTGTGCACCTCATCGAGCAGCAAAGTTCGACCTCCTTTTTTGACAAATTCATCTGCGAGACGGTAGAGTGAATTGCCGGCAAACCAAAAGCTATCGAGGCTCGCGTACAACACCTCCGCGCGAAAATTTGCTTGCTTGCGGGCGTACTGCAATAGCATGGTCGTTTTGCCCGTGCCTCTTGGCCCTTTGATGCCGATCAGTCGGTGCTCCGTATCCAATAAATCTATTGCCGACCGTTCAAAATTGAGTTTGAGGGCACGGATGCGGGCGAGGTATTTGTCTTGAAGGGCTTCCATTTTGTTTACTACAATAAACAAATATACTATTTTTTGTTTGTTGTAACAAACATTTTTATTTTATTTTGTTTATCCGGACAAACAATTTCAATTGCAATAAGCAACTCAATTTTGACCTATAGAATCTCGTTAAATACTGTTTTACATAGAACTATATTTAAAACATAGTTCCGCAGGGCGGATGCCTGGCGAAGCATCTCTGCTGTATGATGATTTAATCCTAAGAAATCATTTTGTCTATCAATCCCGATGCTCTGCACTGGTGTAGAGAGCCACAAACAGACACAGCAGAACCAGAGAAAGTTAAAATAAGAATCTTGCGAATTGCAAGAATAAAAGATAGTTCCGCAGCATTACAAATGCAACGGAGCATCCCGGTAGTTTAAAACTTTAACCACAAGAGACCATGCGACCATAAGTCGAAATATTCTAATAAATCAATTTCGCGGTAGTTACGCAGGACTTCAAATCCTGCGGAGCGCATTACGGAAAACGAGATTCAGAAGATAGTTCCGCAGCATTACACACCGAAGGTCAAGCCAAAGGCATGATGCAGCGGAGCATCACTGTTATTCAGACACTAAACTACAAAAGATCAAGCGGCCACGAACGATTTCGTTGTAAATATTTTACAACACATAAAGTTAGAAATCACTCCTCCACCCAACTCTTCCAGTACCCCTCTTCCACCAGATCCAATGCCTGGCGGGTAATTTTGAGCGGCTTGAAGGTGTCGACCATGACGGCGAGTTCTGAAGTTTCCTGCTTACCGATGCTGCGCTCGGCGGCGCCGGGGTGCGGCCCGTGGGGGATGCCGGCGGGGTGCAGGCTGATGTAGCCTTGCTCCACGTGGTTGCGGCTCATGAAGTCGCCGTCTACATAGTAGAGCACCTCATCGCTGTCGATGTTGCTGTGGTTGTAAGGTGCCGGAATCGACTCGGGATGGTAGTCGTAAAGGCGGGGACAGAAAGAGCAGATCACAAAATTGGCCGCCTCGAAAGTCTGGTGCACGGGTGGCGGCTGGTGGATGCGCCCCGTGAGGGGCTCAAAGTCATGGATGCTGAATGCGTAGGGGTAATTGTAACCGTCCCAGCCCACGACGTCGAAGGGATGGGTGCCGTAAGTGTAGTGGTGGAGGCGGTCCTGCTTTCTGATTTTGATCAGGAAATCACCTTTTTGATCGACCGGAGCTGCATACTCGGGGCGGCGAATGTCGCGTTCGCAAAAAGGGCTGTGCTCCCCGAGCTGACCGAAATGATTGCGGTAGCGCTTCGGGGTGTAAATCGGACTAAACGACTGCACAATAAACAGGCGGTTGTCTTCGCCGAAAAACTCCATTTGGTAAATCATGCCGCGCGGCACAACGAGGTAATCACCATAGGCGAACTTGATTTTCCCGAGAAGGGTGTGCAGCACCCCTTTGCCTTTATGGATGAAAACCACCTCATCGGCATCGGCATTTTTGTAAAAATAGTCGGTCATCGACTTGCGCGGCGCCGCGAGCTCGATATAGCAGTCGTTGTTGACCAGCACGGGAATGCGGCTTTCGAGATAATCATCGGCCGGCTTGGCCTTCATACCCGCAAACATGTAGCTCTTGAGGTTGTGGTCTACAGCGATTTCGGGAGCGACCTTGTGCACATCACCGATGGACTTGACGATGGTGGGTCGGTGCACGTGGTAAAGCAGGGAAGCCATGCCGCTAAACCCCTCGGTACCGAAGAGTTGTTCGTAATAGAGGTTGCCGTCGGGCTTTTTAAAAATTGTATGTCTTTTTTTCGGAATGTCTCCGAGTTGATGATAGAAGGGCATAGTTGAGAATTAAACAGGTGGTAGGGCAAATATACCGATTTCGTTCGGTGCGTGAATGCGGGGCCGGACGCAGACACTGTGTTTTCACAGAACTTCACCTTCGTGGAGGGTTGAAGTCGTTACTTTTGTGGAAGCAGCCTGAACACGCTAAGCATTGAAAAAGAAATATATCATACCCCTGATCGCCACGCTGACTTTTGCACTCGGAACAGCTTCCATGCTCCTGCCTTTTTTGCCGTTCGGCTGGCTGCTTTATGGAGTGACTGTTTTGTTGCTCATTCCCTATTTTAAGTTTCTGCGAAATGCTTTTAAGTGGATCGCCTCAAAAGATGACTCCCGGACCGTTCTGAAATTTAGTAATAAAATCGTCGGTCTCTACACATGGGCCGAAGAGAATGAC
>JAIVHQ010000066.1:5916-10101 GCA_020200995.1 Flavobacteriales bacterium | reverse complement strand
CCCTACGTGTACCTGCCGGCAAAGGCGGCTTTTCAGCTCCAGTCCGCCGCTATTTTCGAGGCGGCCTCCTCCCTTTCGGGAAATTCTGCTTTGATCTTCCGCCGCATTGCGCTCCCACTGGCACGCCCCGCTATTGCCGGAGGCCTCTTTCTGGTATTGATGGAGGTGCTCAACGACTACGGCGCAGTGTACTACTTTGGCGTCGGTACTTTTACCACCGGCATTTTCAAGGCCTGGTTTTCCATGGGCGATCTGGAAGCGGCCATCAAGCTTTCGGCCGTGCTCATGCTCGTGGTGGGCTTCCTGTTCACCGCCGAAAAATACATGCAGCGCAACCGATTCGCCACCAATACCGGGTTGAAAAGCAGCGGACTCCAACCAGTTTCGGGTCCCCGAAAATGGTTGCTCACAGCGGCCTGTCTCCTACCCTTCATCCTCGGATTTGCCCTCCCCTTTCTCAAGATTGTTACCGATGCTTTTGCAACGTGGCACAAGGTACAGGGTCCGCATTTCTACGCCGTGATCGCCAACTCCATCCTGCTCGCAGCCGGCGCCGGAGCGCTCATCGTGGTGCTTTCGCTCCTGTTCATTTACAGCAGCCGGATCAATCGCTCCCTTGCCGGGAAAATCGTAAACCGCATCGTCGCGCTCGGCTACGCGCTGCCGGGTGCAGTGATTGCCGTGGGGGTAATGGTGGTGGCCGCAGGAGCGAAAACCGCAGCCCGATACGTGTCGGAAGGGTTCGGCAGCACTTTCGGTAGTATTTTGATAACGGGCTCGGTGGTTGGTTTGGTGTACGCCTACCTGATTCGGTTTATGGCGGTGTCGGTCAATCCGCTGGAGGGCAATTTTAAGCAGCAGTGCACCAAGCTCGACGAGGCCTCCCGGTCGCTGGGAAAAGGCCACCTCTACACCCTTTTTCGGGTGAACATTCCCGTGCTTCGCCCGGCGATACTGTCTGCATTTTTGCTGGTGTTTTTGGACATTATGAAGGAGCTGCCGCTTACGCTCATCCTTCGTCCCTTCAATTTTGATACCTTAGCAACCACGGCATTTGAGTTTGCCAACGACGAAATGCTGCGCGAGTCGGCGTCGGCATCCTTGCTCATTGTGTTGGCGGGAATCGTCCCCATTCTACTCATTCACAAATCCATCAAGAGCCTTTGAACCCGGCACTCGAAATAATCAATGTCACCAAATCCTACCCCGGCAAGGAGCATCCTGCCGTGTACGACGCCACGCTGACGCTCTACAAGGGCAAGACTTTGGGCCTGATCGGCGAGAGCGGCTGCGGAAAAACCACGCTGCTGCGCATCATCGCGGGATTCGAAATTCCCGAAAAGGGCGAAGTGAAAGTGGACGGCCGCACGGTGATATCCGACGACATTACAGTGGCCCCGTCCGACAGAAATGTGGGCATGATTTTTCAGGATTTGGCGCTTTTTCCCCACCTGAGTGTTCGCGACAACATCCTGTTTGGCGTGACCGATAAAACCCCCGCCGAGCGAAACCTCATCACCGAGCGCATGCTCGAACTCACCAATTTGGTTGGACTGGACAAAAGGCTGCCGGGCGCCCTCTCGGGCGGGCAGCAGCAGCGCCTGGCCCTGGCGCGTTGCATGGCGACTTCGCCTCAGCTGGTGCTCCTCGACGAGCCTTTCAGCAACCTCGATGTGGCCCTCAAGCAGCAGGTGCGCGGGCAGGTGGGCGACCTGCTCAAGGCGGCACAAACTTCGGCCGTGCTGGTGACCCACGACATCGACGACGCCGTTTCGCTCTGCGATACCGTGGCCGTGATGAAGGAAGGACGTGTGCTGCAGGCGGCCTGTTTTGAAGTGCTCTACGACCAACCCGCCGACGAATACGTGGCGCGACTCACCGGCCCCGTGGCCGACCTCACCGCACCGCTCATCGGCGGTAGGCGAGACAACGGTTCTTCGGAGCGTTTTCTGATCAGACCCGAAAAAATTCATTTCCGCGGCGCCAACCCCCGCTTGCGCACCCGGGTACTGAAGCGCCACTTTGCCGGCGACTCTTTTGAATATACCCTGAAAGCAAACGACGTAGAATTTAAGCTGCGTACCTCCGAATTGCTTCAGGAAGGCAGCGAAGTAAACCTGTTTTTTGAAGAGCGCGATCTGTTTGTATTCGGTAAAGAAGGTCGTGAGCTGAAGCAGCAAGTCATCGCATAAGAAAGCCGGAGTCTAAATCCTTTATTAACCTTCTCATTAGAAGTTTGAAGCACATTTTTTATCACCGAAATTTGCCCAATTAACGGATAGGAAATACACAAGATCGAAATCTATATGAAATTCTTGGAATTATATGTATAATTGCTTCTAGACAGGTGCAGCCACAGAGCCTTTTTGAGCAAGTAAAGGTCAAACCTTGTCCCCAACAGGCAGGCAGAAAACTCCATCGGGTGATGGAGGAAAAAAGGAAAAGATTTGAGTGTTTCAACAGTTTGTATCATCGACGACGATCCGATTTACGTGTTCACCACGAGCAAAACCCTGAGCAACATGGGAATTTGCGAAGATGTCTTGGTCTATAAGGACGGAAAAGAAGCATTTGAAGGGCTCTCGAATTTGATTGCGGAAAATGAGCGTCTACCCGACTTAATTTTGCTTGATATCAACATGCCGGTATGGGACGGATGGGATTTTTTAGAAGAATTTTCCAAAACTGAGGTCGGCAATGACATCCCGATTTTTATTGTGTCCAGCTCCGACCATCCCGAAGATTTGAACCGCGCTGAGAGAAATCCGGCTGTGCGCGGCATGCTGTTAAAACCACTCACCAAAGATAACCTCGAACAGGTGTTTCAAACCTGAGAATCAAATTCAGGCTGACATGTCACTGCTCCGCTTTCAGCAGGCGAACGTGAAAAGATGTTCCTTCACTTTCTGCGCTCTCAACGTCGATGCGCCCACCCATAGATTCCACCTGATTCTTGGTGATAAACAAACCGATGCCCCGCGCTTCAGGGTGGCTGTGAAATGTCCTGAACATTCCGAAGAGCTTGGCTCCGTGGCGTTCCAGATCGATTCCCAGCCCGTTGTCAGAAATAGTGAATTTGAGATAGCGGTCTTCTTCCTCGGCGGAGATGCTGATGATGCAGGGCCTGTCAGGGCTTCGGTATTTTACGGCATTGGTGAGCAGATTGAGCAAAATGCTATCCAGGTAAGCCGGTAGGGCCTTCACAGCCTCATCACCATTCAGCCCGTTTTTAATTTCCACACCTTCCCGACGCACATCGTTTGCCATGGCTTCTAATGCCTGGTTCATATGCTGTTTGAGATTTATTTCCGCGAGTGGCTCTCGCTCAGTGGTGTGGAGAAGGGCCACTTCGGTGAGGTGGCCAAGGGTATCTCGCAGGCTGTCGGATACCCTGTGCAGCATGCGCATCAGGTCAAAGTCCCTGAGGTCTTCGCGCGCATCTTCCATCAACCCGAGCAGGGATTCTATATTTCCCGAATGGGAGCGCAGGTTGTGGGCTACGATGTGGGCGAAATTCTTGAGTCGTTCGTTTTGGTTTTGACTGATTTCCAAAAGCAGCCTTTCGCTCTCCTCTTTTCTTCTTTTTTCGGTGATATCTGTAACGGCACCATACAGACGAACCGCCTGACCATCATCAAATTCTGTGCGTCCCTGAACCTTCATAATGCGCTCATTTCCCTTTGCGGTGATGATGGGCAGTTCTGTCTCAAAGGGGGTGCCTTCGGCCAGGCTTTTGTCTACCAAGCTTCGGATTTCATCCTGCGGCGTTCCCTCTTTAAAAAATTCAATCGCACTTTCCACGTCAGGCTCAAAATCCATAGGCACTTCATGGATTCGCTTGGTAACCGCTGACCAGTAATGTAGCCCTGTTTTCAGGTTCATTTCGTATCCGCCCACGCCGCTCATTTGTCCGGTTTCTTCGAGAAGAATTTGCATGCGAACCAGCTCTTTTTCACTTTTCTCCCGCTCCTGAACGTTGTGAATGAGCCCCGAAAACACATCGAGCAATATTTCCTCGCGATCACCGTAGACATGGAGTTCTCCCACCGATTCTATCCCGACAAACCCCGTGCAGCGGCCATCACCCATGATCGGCACAGACAAACTCGTCCGCACATCGCGGGGCACCAGGATATCTCGCTCCGGGCTTGCTTTGTCAAGATTGCCCGTATTTGCCACATAAAC
>JAIVHQ010000066.1:0-5806 GCA_020200995.1 Flavobacteriales bacterium | reverse complement strand
CTCGTAAAGACATGTAGCCGTGTCATTGGCAAAATCATAGCTGAATACCACGGCACGGTGGGTGCCTGCATACTCACCGATTTCACGGAGCGATTGCTGCACGGCATCCGGCACTTGCGACAGCGGGATGTTGATATATTTCAATGCAATATCGAAAAGCATGGCCTGCATTTTGGCCATTTTATCTTTGTCGAGCAAGAGTTCGCGCAGGGTGTTCTCGGCACGTTTGCGCGCAGTGATATCCGTATCGCTGCCGCTGTAGCCTATGATATTTCCATCCCCATCGTACCTGGGAACGCCGCCGGTGCTAACCCAAACGAGCTCACCTGAGGGCTTCTCCACCATATTTTCTAAGTCGGCAATGGTCTCTCCCGAATTTCCAATTTCAGAAACGAGAGTTTTAAATGCTTCGCGGCCTTCGGCGGGGTGAATATCATAAAAATACCTACCAACCAATTCGTCGGGTTTGCGCCCGTACACGATTTCCGATTCGGGACTCACGTAGGTAAAGACACCCTTGCTGTTGATATCCCACACCACGGTGCGGCTGGCCCGAGCCAGGCGGGTGAGTCGGTCGTGGCTGTTGCGCAGTTGCATTTCGGCCTTCTTCTTTTCGGTGATGTCGACAGCGCTGCCGCGGTAGCCGGTGATATTTCCCAGATCATCGATGACGGGCTCACCCCAGGTGAGAACATAAATATCGGTGCCGTCTTGCGCTAAATAGACCGCTTCCTGCGGACCAAGCTTTGCACCGCTTCGCATCAGGGCGAGCATTTGCTCCTTAAATACTTCCCGATGTTCGGGCGGACAGAGATCGTAGAAATACAATTTCCCGACAATCTCAGAAATGGTGTAGCCGTAGAGCTCTTCGGCCGCTGAATTCATGTAGATGTACTTCCCGTCAATGTCAACTTCCCACACCACCGTGCGGCTCCTGACGGCAATTTGCTCGTAGCGCTCCTTGATCACACGCAATTCTTCCTCATTGCGGCGCGCCTCGGTCACATCGCGGGTGATTCCCTGCAGCCCGACGGGCACACCTTGCTCATTTCTGATAAAAGAGACGTGAAAATTGACCGCAATCAGAGACCCGTCGGCGTGGTATTGATGCCCCTCGAGGGTTCGGGTGCGGTTTTTATCAGCTGCAGGGTCTCGCTCCGCCTCGATTTCCTGCGCCAATACTTCGCTCATCCGCTGCAGGGTGGCGGGAGGATAGCGATTGGCAATCGGCTTTTCCATGGCCTCTTGCACGGTAAAACCAGTTACCTTCTCAACTGACGGGCTGATGTAAGTCAGCTCGAAATTCAGGTCGGTGGTGAAATAAACATCCGTAACCCCTCGGCTGATTTGCAGCAGCGTTTCTTCATTTGATTCGGATGTTTCGGGCTGATTTTCGGGCCGGGCCATGCCATGGCTGATGCACAGGACTCCTGCGGGCGCATCCGCTTTTCCCGGCAGGGCCGAAAATTCCCACTCGGTTTCTTCATACCCGCCCGAGGGGCGCAGGGTGCGCAGGGTGATGGTCTCGGTCACATCGCCGTTTTCAATACAATGCTCCAAGGCCCGGTTCAGGGCGGGGCCATCGTCGGGGTGGTGGGCTTTCGCAAAAGAAGCGGACCCGATTCTCTGCAAGGGTTTCGCAAAGGTCTCCCTGAATTTTTTATTGACCGATTTCAATACTCCCTCTGCGTCAACAATGGCCACCGAGAGCAGTTTTGAGCGATGCAGGACAGTGGGTATTTGAGAAGCAGTTTCTTCGGTAGGCAACATTCAAAGGCATTTTGGTCACTTCGAAAATAGGTTTTTTGACAACACGTTTCCTCATGATTCTTCAAAAGCATTGTTTTTGTCGTTCAATGCCGATTTCTGTACTTCGGATAAAGTGTACTCCCGATAAATACGGTGAGATGTCCTGCTTCAAATCCCCTACCTTTGCACCCGAAAATCACCTGCATGAATATCTTATCCGTCGAAAATGTATCCAAGCGCTACGGACCGCGCCTCTTGTTTGAAAACTTCTCATTCGGCATGGCCCGTGGCGAGAAAGTGGCCATCGTGGCCCCGAACGGCTCCGGCAAAAGTACCCTGCTGAAAGCCATTGCAGGCACCGAACCGGCCGATACCGGGGAGATTGTATTTCGCGGCGGCACGCGCATCGGATACCTCCCGCAAGATCCGATTTTCCCGGAAGGGCGCACCCTTAAAGAGGCCATCCTCGAGAGCGATACGCCCATGAAGCGCGCCATGCTTGCCTATGAAAAAGCCCTCAAAAACGCCGACGACGGCGATGCCCTTCAAGCGGCCATGGACATGATGGACCGCGACAATGCGTGGGACTACGAGGCGCGTGTGAAGGAAGTACTCGGGCAGCTCGGCATAGAACGCAGCGATATGCCCGTAGAATCGGCTTCGGGCGGACAGCGAAAGCGTGCCGCACTGGCCAAGGTGATGCTGGAAGAACCCGATCTCCTCATACTCGATGAGCCCACCAACCACCTCGACCTCGACACCATCGAGTGGCTCGAAAACTGGCTGGCGTCCGGCAATTTCACCCTCCTGATGGTGACCCACGACCGGTACTTTCTGGACCGCGTCTGCACCGACATTCTCGAGATAGACCGCGGTGAACTGGTGCGCTACATAGGGAATTACAGCTATTTTCTGGAAAAGAAAGCCGAGCGCGAAGCAATGCTGGCCGCGAGTGTGGACAAGGCCAAAAACTTGTTCAGGAGCGAGCTGGAGTGGATGCGCCGCATGCCCAAAGCGCGCACTACCAAGTCGAAATCGCGCATCGGCGCCTTCGATGAGGTAGAGGCCAAAGCCTCAATCCGCACCGACAAGCAGTCGATGGAACTCGGAGTGCGCACCGAGCGCATGGGCTCCAAAATCGTGGAGTACCACAAGGTGGACAAGGCCTACGGCGAGGTGAAAATTCTGAAGGATTTCACCTATACCTTCAAGCGGCACGAGAAGCTCGGCATCGTGGGCAAGAACGGTACGGGGAAGTCCACTTTCGTAAAAATGCTGCTCGGCAAGGTGGAGCCCGACGCCGGAAAGGTGGTGCAGGGCGAAACGGTGAGGTTCGGGCACTACGATCAGGATGGCCTGATCAACGCCGACCACAAACGCGTGATCGAAGTGGTGACCGAAATCGCAGAAGTGATCGAACTCAAAAAAGGACACAAACTCACTGCGGCACAACTCCTGGAGCGATTCCTCTTCAGCCGTGACAAGCAGTGGCAGCTCGTGAGCACCCTCAGCGGCGGCGAAAAGCGGAGGCTCTACCTCTGCACCGTGCTCATGGCCAACCCCAATTTTCTGGTGCTCGATGAGCCCACCAACGACCTTGATATCGACACCCTCCAGGTGCTCGAAGACTACATCGGCGCTTACGACGGGTGCCTCGTGGTGGTGAGCCACGACCGCTTCTTTATGGACAAGACGGTGGACCACCTTTTTGTATTCGAAGGGCAGGCCGCCATTCGCGACTTTCCGGGCAATTACAGCCAATACCGCGAGAAGCTCAAGGAAGAAAATGCAGTGAAGTCGAAGGCTGTAGCTGCAGCCAAATCTGAGGCCAAATCAGAAGCCGAAGCCTCGGCCGCTCCCAAGGAGAAAACCAAGCTCACTTACGGCGAGCGCCTCGAATTTGAAAAGCTCGAAAAGAGCATCGAGGAGCTCGAAGCCAGGAAAGAGGCCCTGGCCAAAAAACTTTCCGAGACCAACGACAATGACGAGCTGATGGCCGTATCGGCGGAGCTCGAAGAGGTGGTAAAAACAGCCGACGCACAAACCGAACGGTGGATGGAGCTGGCGCAGTGGGCGGAGTAAAATTGCTGTGTTTCATGCAAGAAAATCGATGCGACAGCCTTTAACATTTGTCAAAATCCTAACGTAACTGACAGACTTTGCGATAAATTCGGAGCAATCTGCTCGTTGTCTTTATCTTTGCTGAATGCTTCTCGACACTTACCCCGCGTTCGAGCTTTTCCGAAACGGCGATTGGTCTTATTTCGAGTTAGAAAGCTATAACTTGTGGTTGATCTACGCCGCCATGACGGTGCTTGCCGCGGCTTTGCTACCGCGGCTCCTGTCCAAAAAGCCTGTCACGGCCCCCATCGTGTACCTGGTTATAGGCGCTGCATTGCATTATGTGCTGCCGCAAAAAGATCAGCCCGTATTGATGGAGGAAATATGGGGAATGAAGCGCCTCACCGAAATGGTGGTGATCGTGGCCCTCACCGCTGCAGGGCTCAAACTGAACAAACCTTTTGCAAAAGCTACCTGGCGCAACTCCAAACGGCTGCTCTTGGTAGGCATGCCCCTCACCATGCTGGCTACTTTTGCACTGGGCTATTGGGTGTTTGGCTTTGCCCTGGCCACGGCGGCCCTGCTCGCGGCAGTGATCGCCCCCACCGACCCCGTACTGGCATCGGATGTGCAGACCTCACCGCCGGGTGGCGAAGACTCCTCCCCCACGCGGGTGGCACTCACCACGGAGGCGGGTGTGAACGACGGTCTGGCATTTCCTTTCACCTACCTGGCGATCGGTTTGGCCGTATTCGGCACTTCGCAAACGGAATGGTTGTGGAGCTGGTTCGCTATGGATTTCGTTTATAAACTCTCCGTTGGCCTGCTGATCGGGCTCGCCGTGGGGTGGTTGCTGAACAAGGGCTTCATGGCCGTTCCGGCGAAAACATACGAGAGCAGGGTGAGCACGGGAATCCTCGCCATTGCACTCACCCTGCTGCCTTACAGCCTGGCCGAGCTGGCGAGTTCGTACGGGTTCGTCGCGGTTTTTGCGGCGGCGTGTATGTTCAGGAAACTCGAGGCTGAACACACCTACCAGGTCCAACTCCATGCCTTTTCGGAGGAGATCGAACGCGTCCTGGTTGCAGTGATTTTTGTTCTGATCGGTTTGTACACGGCCAACGACCTGCTGTCAGAGCTGTCGTGGAGTCATGTCGCCTTCGCGGCGTTGCTCATTTTTGCCGTAAGGCCGCTGGCAGGAATGGTGAGCATGACCGGAACGCGCCTGCACCGCCTGCAAAAGTTCACAATGGCCTTTTTCGGAATTCGCGGCATCGGCACCTTGTACTACCTGAGCTATGCCTTGTACCACCAGTCGTTTCCGCAAGCCGAGGAGGCTTTTGCCTTCGTGGTGTTTTTGATGATTGCCTCGGCGGTGATTCACGGCATCAGCGCCCCCTTTGTGACTGAGCGCCTTGATGTGGTTGAAAAGCGGCAGGCAGAGCGGGAAAAGGAGCAGTAGCCCGAAAAGAAAAGAGTGGCGGCCCGATAGATTCATACCGCAGCAATCATTACAAAAATCAGTTCACAGTCAGGATTTTAAGAATGTCCATCTCGTAATTTATAAAATTTATCTTCCTTCCATTTAGCGGGGTTGTTGCGAATGTAGTTCGCCACGCGTTCGTGCGTGGATTCGTCGCGGATGATGTGATCGTGGAATCGGGTTTGCCAGCCGTTGGGAAGGCCAAGGCGGTTGGCGTGTTTTGTCACGGCAGATTTATATGCCCCGATGATTGTAGGAATTGAATTTTTGCCGGGATTGCGGAATCGGAGGGCGCCGGGGGATTTCGCCGACAGAGACAAGGCATGCCTTGTCTGTGCCGGCGTATCCCCCTGCGGCCTGCCATCGGCGTTATCGGCCCCATCAGGCCGATCCATAATCAAAATCCCGTGAATGTGATTCGGCATCACCACAAATTCGCCCAATTTCACATTGGGATGGTGGTGGGGAATTTCGTATCAAAGGAGGTCGGCAATAGCGCCCGTGGGAGTAAGG
>JAIVHQ010000203.1 GCA_020200995.1 Flavobacteriales bacterium | reverse complement strand
CGTAACCCTCGAGCTGAGCACCAACGAGGTAGTCCGTATCAACCTCCATGTCTTTCAACACGTGGAGGAGCATACCCGTGATGGTGGTCTTTCCGTGGCTCCCGCCGATCACGATCCGCTTTTTCGCCTTGGTTTGCTCGTACACATATTCGGGATAGCTGTAAACGGGAATGCCGAGCTTCTTTGCCCTGGCAAGCTCAGGGTTGTCGGCGCGGGCGTGCATGCCGAGTACCACGGCATCCACTTCCGTAGTGAGCTTTTCGGGCTCCCACCCCACATTTTTCGGCAGGATTCCCTCGCGCTTAAGGCGAGAGCGCGACGGTTCAAAGATTTCGTCGTCACTTCCCGTCACTCGGTTCCCTTTTCGGGAAAGGGCAATGGCGAGGTTGTGCATGGCGCTTCCGCCGATGGCTATAAAGTGGATGTTCATAAATGTGAAGTTACTGTACCCATCGCAAAGAACCTACCCCGATTAACCTCATTTTGCACAGGGCATTGTTATCTTTCAGAAGATGTACTTTAGGCTCCCGCACCGCGGCGTCAATCCCCTGCTTTATTATATCAATGGCTCCTGTGATCATTCGTATATTACAGTTGCTCCGCCTGCTGCGAGCAACCAAAACTTCGGCCTCCGGCCTTTTTTCATTTTCTACCCGCTAAGCAAACCAATGCCCGCTTTGACATTGAGCCGAAACGGAAGCATTGCTTACCTTCGCGAAAAAACCCAACATACCTATGCGCATTCACCCCATCGAAACCGGTAATTTTAAACTCGACGGCGGCGCCATGTTTGGCGTGGTCCCCAAATCACTTTGGAGCCGCACCAACCCGGCCGACGATAATAACATGTGCTCGTGGACCATGCGCTGCATGCTGGTGGAATACGGCGACCGGCTAGTGCTGATCGACACAGGGATGGGCGACAAGCAGAGCGCCAAGTTTTTCGGCTATTACTACCGCTTCGGCGACGACTCACTCAAAAAGAGCATTGAGGCCCTCGGTTTCGGTCTCGACGAAATCACCGATGTGGTCCTCACCCACCTCCACTTCGATCATTGCGGCGGAGCTGTCGACTACAACGCGGCCAAAGACCGCTACGAGCCCGCCTTTCCAAATGCCCAATACTGGTCGAGCAAGCCGCATTGGGAGTGGGCCGTAAATCCCAACCCGCGCGAAAAAGCGTCTTTCCTTCCGGAAAACATCAATCCCATCGAGGCTTCGGGCCGACTCAACTTTGTAGAGCGCGACGGCCGAATGAGCAAGGGGGAGATTTTCCCCGGATTCAAATTCTTCTTCGCCGACGGCCATACCGAAAGCCAGATGATTCCGATGATCGATTACAAGGGGAAAACTCTGGTCTTTTGTGCCGACATCCTCCCTTCTACCGGCCACATTCCCCTGCCC
>JAIVHQ010000003.1 GCA_020200995.1 Flavobacteriales bacterium | reverse complement strand
CTGCCAATGCTATTAAAATGGGCGATAAAAGCGTCGAAATACCCACTTTCACCGGCGCATCTCACGCATACGACAATGGTTTTGTGCCCGTGTACATCGGCAAAATTGATCTGGGAAGCGGCCAAAAAGCACAGAATGTAACGGTCGAAATAACCAAAACGGGCGCTTTTGACCGGACGTCGGCTTCGCTACTGTCCAATGCACAGGATTTTGAGCAGGGCTCATTCGTGTGGCATGAAGCGGAAGATCGTGGAAAAAATGTAATCATCTTTGAATACCTGCCCATCCTTCAAGGCAGCAGGGGCTACGAACGGGTGGAGGGTTTTAAAGTGAAGGTCAACACATCAGCGGCTCTGAGATCGGGGGCGCGCGCCTCATTTGTAACCAACAGCGTGCTCAGCACAGGAGATTGGTATCGGATAGGCGTGGCGAACGACGGTGTGCACCGAATAGACGCCAACATACTATCGGCTGTGGGAATTGATGTAAACACCCTGAATCCCCTGGACCTCAATATTTACGGAAACGGATACGGACAGCTTCCTTTCGAAAATAACGTACCTCGTCCCGACGATCTTTTGCTCAATAATATCTATGTAGAAGGTGAAAACGACGGGAGCTTCGATGCAGGCGATTTCATATTGTTTTACGCAAAAGGCCCGAACCAATGGACATACAACGAGAACACGGGCCTCTTCAACCCAAAGAAGCACGACTACTCTGACACATCTTATTATTTTATTGGCATCAATACCGGTGATGCCCCTTCGCGGATCGGCAACATCAGCAGTTCGAGTTCCGGAGGCAATTTTGTATCAAATGCTTTTGATGCCTATACCTTTCACGAAGTAGACCGTGAAAATGTGTTGAAAAGCGGTCGGGAGTGGTACGGCGAGAAATTCGACGTTCAAACCACCTACAATTTTAGCGGAAGCCAATACACTTTTCCAAACATCGTGGAGGGCACCACCACAACGGTGCGTGCCGGTGTGATAGCAAGGAATACCGCAGGGCCAAGCACATTTACGCTCAGCGTGAATAATTTTGACCCAAATGTCGTGAGCATCAGCAGGGCTTTTACGAATCCTGAATCTGTCTTTGCAAATAAAGGCCAGCTCATAGTTGAAACACAAAACGCTCCCGCGGCACTAAATATCAACATAACTTATGACAAAGGCGGAATTCCGTCCGCAATTGGTTGGCTAAACAGACTTATCATTAATACACGTCAAGCACTGCGAATGACCGGAAGTCAAATGCACTTCAGAGATGTGGAGACAGTACAAGCGGGCAGGATCACGCGGTTTGAGCTCGAAAACGCAGGGAGTGTCGCAGAAGTATGGGATGTAACGGAACCCCACAATGCCCGCAGGGTACAACTTTCGAGGTCGGGCAACAGCGCGTCTTTTACGCTAAGCACAAATGAACTACGGGAGTTTATTGCATACACAGGGGCTTCTTACCTGACGCCGATTGCCGCGGGTACCGTCGAAAACCAAAACCTCCACGCCCTGGGCACCGATGCCCGGATCGATATGGTGATTGTATCGCCACCCGGACTCATGCAACGCGCCGAAGAACTGGCCGACATACACCGCAACTACGAAGCCGACCCCTTGAATGTGGAGGTGGTCAACGTTCGGAAAATCTACAACGAATTCTCATCGGGCATGCGCGACATCACCGCCATCAAGTGGATGATGAAAATGCTGTACGACCGGGCCGGCGGAAATCAGGACATGATGCCCCGCTACCTCATGCTCTTTGGCGATGGCTCTTTCGACAACAGAAATACAACCCCCGGAAACTCCAATTTGATCCCGACCTACCAATCCCTGAACTCGCTGAATCCCGTGAATTCATACGTGAGCGACGACTACTTCGGACTACTGGGAGACAATGAGGGCGAAAGTCAGATCGACCAAATGGACATCGGCGTAGGGCGCCTCACGGTAAAAAATACTGCAGAGGCCACCTCGGTGATTAACAAGATCAGGCGTTACGTTGAGGTGGAAGGCAATACGGGCGCCAATTGCTCCATTTGCAATGGCTCAGGCGGCGGGTTCGGACCGTGGCGAAATATCATAGCGCTTGTGGCCGATGACGAAGACGGAAACTCGCATATGCGCAATTCAAATGATGTGGCAAACCTCATCAACGAAGAAACCCGGGGATACAACCTGGAGCGTATTTTCATCGACGCTTTTCAGCAAATAGCCACCCCCGGAGGCTCGCGCTATCCCGATGCCAACCGCGCCATCGACCGCCGCGTGCGCAACGGTGCATTCATTATAAATTATATCGGCCACGGAGGCGTGACGGGATGGGCCCAGGAGCGCATCCTCGACGTTCCCACCATATTGGAATGGGACAATACCGATGCCATGCCGATTTTTATGACGGCCACCTGCGAGTTTACCCGATTTGACGATCCACTCAGAACCTCGGCGGGTGAATACGTACTGCTTAATGGAAACGGAGGAGGCATCGCACTAATGACCACCACCAGACTTGTTTATGCGGGCCCTAATTTCCGGCTGACGCGAAACTTTTACGAATCACTTTTGGAGAGGCCCGACGGCGAAATAGTGACCAGGCTGGGCGACGTAAGCAGGGAGTGCAAGAATGGTGCAGCCCAAACATCCAGTTCCAACCACCGCAACTTTTCTCTGATTGGTGATCCTGCCCTGCCCCTGTCTATTCCGAGGCACAATGTGTCCATCACCGCCATTACAGACACCACAGGCAATCCGGCAGACACCCTGAAAGCCCTGGCTGTGGTGCGCGTGGTTGGCGAAGTGCGAAGCGCGGGCGGAGGACTGCTCTCCGGCTTTAACGGAACATTGAATGCAACGGTGTACGACCGCGAAAAAGACGTGCTTACCCTGTCCAATGATGCGGGCGCCGCACCTTTTGCCTTCAAGCAGCAGGAAGACATCGTGTACCGCGGAAATGCCGAAGTAAAAAACGGGATCTTTCAATTTGACTTTGTACTCCCCAAAGACATTTCCTTTGCAGTGGACTCCACTGCGCGCATCAGCTTGTATGCGCAAAGCGATGATGAGGACGGAAGGGGATTCAGAAACGAACTCCTGATCGGCGACCGGGATCCCGACGCAGTAGATGACGGCACGGGTCCCGAAATAAGCCTGTTCCTGAATGACGAGAATTTCGTATTCGGTGGCTTTACCGACGAGACCCCCGTGTTGATCGCAACAGTTTTCGACAACAGCGGAATCAACACTGTGGGTACAGGTGTGGGACACGACATCACCGCCACCCTCGACGACGACCCGAGCAAAAGCGTGGTGCTGAACGATTTTTACGAGTCAGACCTCAACACCTTTCGCAGTGGAAGGATCAACTATCAATTCGATAAACTCGAACCGGGTAACCACGAGCTCACACTGAAAATCTGGAACGTACACAACCGCTCGAGCGAGGAAAAAACGGCATTTATCGTCGCCGACAGCGAAGAATTTGCCATCGAGCGGGTGCTGAATTACCCCAATCCGTTTACCACCAGCACAGAGTTCTTTTTCGAACACAACCAGAGCTGCGAATTTCTCAATGTGATGATTCAGGTATTTACGGTGAGCGGAAAACTGGTAAAAAGCATCGTAACTGTATCCAATACCGATGGATTCCGTAATGAACCCATACCGTGGAACGGTCGCGACGATTATGGTGACCGATTGGCCACGGGAGTGTACGTTTACAAGGTGTCTGTCAGGAATCCCGCAGGAGATCAGGTAGAACAGTATGAAAAACTTGTAATCTTAAACTAAGGCCGTGGCCTCAATGAAATATGTATATTTGCAACCCCTTAAGAAATAGAGAATGAAAAGAATTATTTCTCTTGTCTGCATGTCAGTGCTTATGACGTTGACGGTCAAGTCTCAAAACCAAATCGATTGCGCGAACGCCGTATCGGGAAGTAACTGCGATCAGCTCCGCGCCATCACCACGGCAGTGCCGTTTTTGATGATCGGAGGCGACTCTCGATCAGGAGCCATGGGCGATGCAGGCGTGGCGCTCACTCCCGATGCCAATGCGCAGCACTGGAACGCCTCTAAACTGGCCTTCAGTGAGGAGGAGATGGAGTTTTCGCTTTCGTACAGCCCCTGGCTGCGTCAGCTTGTAGACGACATGAACCTCGCCTATCTGGCGGGGTACAAAAAACTCAACAAAACGTCGGCCATAGGCGCATCGCTGCGCTATTTCACATTGGGTGACATCATTTTTACCGACAATACCGGGCAAGTCATCCGCCCCTTCAGACCGGCCGAATTTGCCCTCGATGTGAGTTACTCACTACAGCTTTCGCCAAAGTGGGCCGGTGGTCTTACTGCCCGATGGATCAACTCGAACCTGACTGGTGGTGTAAACGTGAGCGGAGCCGATTCCCGCGCGGCCAACGCGTTTGCAGTTGACCTTTCAGCTTACTACACCGAAAAGAACTTGACGTTGTTTGATATGGATGCAGACCTCGCTTTCGGCGCTGTGATTTCCAACATCGGTAACAAAGTATCATATACGAATACTGCACAGCGAGATTTCCTTCCGATGAATATGCGGGTGGGAACAGCGCTTACGCTCAACCTTGACAGGTACAACTCATTTACCTTTCTCTACGACGCCAACAAATTGCTCGTGCCTTCACCAGCCATTTACGACCAAAACAACCGCGCCAACATCCTGGCCGGTCGCGACCCCAACGTAGGTGTGGCCGCAGGACTTTTCGGTTCGTTTAACGATGCCCCGGGGCGCCCCATCAGGGATGAGCAAGGTGATCCTGTTGTAGGAGCCGACGGACAGTTGGAAATCGAAAATGGCAGCGTGCTTCAGGAAGAACTCCGCGAGATCATGCATTGCTTCGGTATTGAATACTGGTACGCACAACAATTTGCCGTTCGCGCCGGCTATTTTTACGAGCACCCCACCAAGGGTAACCGACAGTTCTTTACCGCCGGTTTTGGATTTCGCTACAACATGTTCGGTTTCGACCTTTCGTACCTCATCCCCACCGAGCAGCGCAACCCACTCGCCAATACACTGCGGTTCTCACTTTCAATGAGGTTTAACGAGTCGGGGCAATCGCCAATACTCGACAACTAAACAAACTTCCGCCTTTCATGCTCCCCTCTATCCGCGTCGGATTCGGCTATGACGTTCATCAACTCAAAGAAGGCCATCCGTTCATTCTGGGAGGTATTGAAATTCCACACCACAGCGGGGCATTTGGCCATTCGGATGCAGATGTACTGCTCCACGTGATTTGCGACGCGCTGCTGGGGGCTGCCAATCTTCGCGACATCGGCTTTCACTTTCCCGATACTGACCCTGCCTACAAAGGCGCCGATAGCAAAAAGCTTCTGGCTGCCACCTATGAGCTCGTTAAGCAAACGGGATATCAGCTCATGAACCTCGACTCGACCATTTGTCTGGAAAAGCCGAAGGTCAACCCTTTCATTCCTCAAATGCAATCCTGTATCGCCGAAATCCTCGGCGTGGATGAAAACGCCGTTTCGATCAAGGCCACCACCACCGAAAAGCTCGGTTTTACGGGAAGGGAAGAAGGTGTGAGTGCCTACTGCGTGTGCCTGATCGGCAAATAAGCAGGGTAAATACCTAACTTCGGCACAATTTCGCCTTCATGGAACAAAAAGAAATTCATCTAAAATACCGCGTAGCTTCTGATATTTCGGGACTCGAACCCGACGATGCTGCCCTGTTCAAAGAAGCGCTGAAAGCCATGGAGTCGGCTTATGCCCCCTACAGCCATTTCAGCGTGGGCGCTGCGGTAGAGCTCGAAAACGGGGTGACTGTTCGCGGCAGCAACCAGGAAAACATTGCGTATCCCAGCGGATTGTGCGCAGAGCGTGTGGCCGTTTTTGCCGCAGCTTCGGCCTACCCTGGAGTGAAAATGCGCGCCATCGCCGTGGTGGCTAGCTTCAAAGGACCTGACAATGCAGCAGCGGACGTTAAAAACGACAGCAGCGACAGTGTGACCCCTTGCGGCGCCTGCCGACAGGTAATGATGGAGTACGAGCGCCTCCTCGGCCAACCGATCCGCATCATCACAGGCGGAGCCGACGGAAGCATCATCGTGCTCGACAGCGCGGAAGCCCTGCTGCCCCTTGTCTTTTTCAGCGAGGCCCTCACAAAACAAGTGAAGGAATAGAAGGCGTAAGTGTTTGTTTGACATCTGCTGTGTATATTTGTGCCCCAAGTTTAAAGACAGGTATGGCCACAAAGACAGCAAAGAGCTCGAAGTCAAAATCTTCGACGAGTAAAAAGACCAAATTCCCCAAAGAGACTTACCTTAAATGGTATGAAAGCATGCTGCTGATGCGGCGTTTTGAGGAGAAGTGCGGACAGCTTTACATCCAGCAAAAATTCGGTGGCTTTTGCCACCTCTACATCGGTCAGGAGGCCTTGCTCGCGGGCATGGTATCGGCCATGGACAAGGAGGATAGGGTAATCACCGCATACCGCGACCACGCCCACCCCATCGCCCTGGGTACCGACCCTAAGTACGTGATGGCCGAGCTCTACGGCAAGACCACCGGAACTTCTAAAGGCAAAGGTGGATCCATGCACATGTTCGACAAAGAGCGCCACCTCTTCGGAGGGCACGGCATCGTGGGCGGGCAGATTCCACTCGGTGCGGGCATCGCTTTTGCTGACAAGTACCGAGGTGAAAACCACGTGACCTATTGCTTCATGGGCGACGGAGCCGTGAGACAGGGGTCACTGCACGAGACTTTTAATATGTCAATGGTGTGGAAATTACCCGTTGTATTCGTGATCGAAAACAACAACTACGCCATGGGAACTTCTGTAGAAAGAACATCCAATGTACACGATCTGAGCAAGCTCGGACTGAGCTACGAAATGCCCTCGCTCGGTGTAAACGGGATGGACTGCGAAGAGGTGCACAACGCATTTGCCAAAGCTGCAGAGCACGCCCGAAGCGGCGAAGGCCCCTTCCTGCTTGAAATGCGCACCTACCGCTACAAAGGTCACTCCATGAGCGACCCGCAGAAGTACCGCACCAAGGAAGAAGTGCAAGGGTACAAAGACCAGGACCCCATCGCCATCACCCGCAAGACCATTGAAGACAACAAGTGGATGTCGGAAGAGGAGTTTAAAAAACTCGACAAGAAAATTAAAGATCAGGTTGCCGAATGCGTCACCTTTGCTGAGGAGTCGCCTTCACCGGAGCCGCACGAACTCTACGAGGACGTTTATTTGCAGTCAGATTACCCTTACGTAAAAGAATAAGCACACGAGATGGCAGAAATAGTTAGAATGCCCAAGCTCAGCGACACCATGGAAGAAGGGGTGGTAGCTGAGTGGCACAAAAAAGTAGGCGACAACGTTGAATCGGGCGAATTGCTCGCGGAGATTGAGACGGACAAAGCCACCATGGAGTTTGAATCGTTTCAGGACGGTGTGCTCCTGCACATCGGTGTGGAAAAGGGAGATGCCGCCCCGGTAGATTCCATCCTGGCCATTCTCGGTGAAGAGGGAGAAGACATTCAGGACCTGCTCGACGGCGAAAGCAAAGGGAACGGAGCTAATAAGGACGGTGATGCATCGGATGATTCGTCGGACGATGACGCTGATGAGAAGGAAGAAGACGAGAAGGAAGAGAAGAAAGAAGAGAGCGAAGATAAAGGCGAGAAAGACGCCTCCGAGAAGGAGAAAAAGTCTGACAGCTCTGACAAGTCCGAAAAAGAGACAAGCCCGAAAAAAGAAGATAAGAAAGAGGAAAAAAGATCCTCATCGTCTGACGGACGCATAAAAGCCTCTCCCCTCGCCCGCAAAATGGCGGAAGAAAAGGGGATCGACATCTCGAAAGTGGACGGCTCCGGCGACGGCGGCCGCATCGTGATGCGCGACATCGAAGACTATACGCCACCTGCCAAATCACAGGCTGCCCCATCGGCAGCGCCCGCGGGAGAAGAGAGCTACACGGAAGAGAATGTATCTCAGATGCGCAAAACCATCGCCAAGCGACTGGCCGAGAGTAAATTTACTGCTCCCCACTTCTACCTGACGATGGAGATCGATATGGGCCACGCCATGAAGCAGCGCAAAGCCATCAATGAAGCCCTTGATCCGGACAAAGTATCGATCAACGACCTGGTGATCAAAGCCGCTGCCGCAGCCCTCCGCAAGCACCCGAAAGTGAATTCGGCCTGGCTGGGCGATAAGATTCGCTACAATGAACACATCCACGTTGGTGTGGCCGTAGCCGTGGACGAGGGACTCCTCGTGCCCGTGGTTCGCTTTGCCGACACCAAGTCGCTGGTGCAAATCAACGGCGAGGTGAAAGAATACGCCGAAAAGGCACGCAACAAAAAATTGCAGCCCTCGGACTGGGAAGGCAATACCTTCACCATTTCGAACCTCGGCATGTTTGGCATCGAAGAATTCACTGCGATCATCAACGCCCCCGACGCCTGCATCATGGCTGTGGGCACCATCGTTGAAAAACCCGTGGTGAAAAACGGAGAAATCGTGGTGGGCCACACCATGAAAGTGACCCTCTCCTGCGACCACCGCGTGGTGGACGGAGCCGTGGGATCAGCCTTCCTGCAGACCTTTAAGAAGTATTTGGAGAATCCTGTGTTGATGATTGCGGGATGATTAGTGGCTGTCCATAAAGTCCGCTATCTGCCTTGCACTTATTCTAAAAACAGTCATTGACCTGAGTCAACTCCTTGTTTTTAAAATTGCGTGCGCGTTGCTATCGAACTCTATGATCCAGCCACTTGAGTGTATTAACATACTCTAATTAGTCGCTATTTACGGGCTATCACAGCTTGCGAACTTGCTGATGCGGAGGAGCTAATCATATGCACTTTTGCTCCGATTTGAAGGTCACAATTTGCGTACTCCAATTCAGGAATCCGTCTTTGTTCATCTTAGGGATAAAAGGGTGTGCAGCAGTCTCAGCGTATCCCTTGTGCAAGATTGTACAACCATTTCGCAAATTGGGATGACTTATTGCGCACGACTAATGAGGAATGCTGCCTTTTAGGCTTCTTTCATTTCTTTCATAATGCGGATTCTTATCGACTCGGCAACAAAGGCATTTAATGATGTTTTTGTTTCCATGGCCAGCAACGCAGCCTGTTCATGCAGCTTGGATGATAACCTTACATTAAAGCTTCCCTTAAATGGCTTCTCTGCTGTTACCCCTTGTTCTTCGCAAGTGGTGATATACTCATCTATCGCACCTTTAAAGTCTGCATAGAGCTCTTTGCCCGTGGCACCGTCGTAAGAGATCAGACCCTTAATACCAAGTACTCGGCCGTACAGCAAATCATCTTCCCGGCTGTATTCAATACTGCCTGTATACCCTTTGTGCGTTAGATACTTCATAACCCTAATATTTCCTTTATCTGTTTTAACTGATACATTTTCATGATTCCGCCGGGGTGTGGTTTATGAAGCAATATCACAAGCCCTTCGGCATTCACAAACTTCACTCGAGAGCCTGACGTCTTGCCCTTCTTTACTGCTGTAAAACTGTAATAACCCAACAGCTTTGTCATTTCATCAAAGTGAAAGTCTTTTGGCTGTTGTAAAAAGCGTACCAACAATTTCTCTTGCTTTGACAAAAGCAAAGTAACTATATTTAGTTGCATAATCATAGCTTTTCCTTTGATAAAAAGGATAAAGCACATCAATATCTGCTTACATGTCTCCCACTGGTTTGACCGGGTAATCTTCCGTTAATGCTTCTGTGTGGCGTGGTGTGTTCATTTTGGCTCCTGAATTACAGGTAAGCTACAGGTTATGATGTTTTTCGAGGAATCAGATGAAACCTGTCCATTCGAACGGGACCACCCGAGCCGTCAGTGCTTAAATTGTATCGCATTAAGTTTGGACACCCGGTGATTCGTTGCTGAAAAGAGTAAACCCTCCCCCGCATATGGAGTAAATTACTATCTTCGGTACATGGATTATAGAGCCTATATTGAAATAAGGTCGGACAAACGCTTCGGCAAGCCATGCCTGAAAGGAACGCGCATTAACGTGTATGATGTGCTCAATTGGCTTGCAAATGGCATGGACGCCACATCCATCAAATCCGATTTTGAAGAAATCACAGATGAAATGATTCAGGCCTGTCTTGCATTTGCTGCAGATCGGGAGCGCAAATTTCGGATATCCGTTTGATGCTCTTGTTCGACCAGAATATTTCTCCTAAAATAACGAAGTACGCACAAGCTGCATTTCCGGAAGCCACGCATGTCAGGTTCGCGGGTTTGGAAGATGCTTCCGACACACAAATATTTGAACATGCCCGTACCAATGGTTTGCATATTGTAATCTTCGATGGCGACTTCGCCGATTTGAGCATCGTATGGGGACATCCACCAAAAATAATTTGGTTGCGCACCGGCAATTTGACAACCATTTCGATCAGCAATCTTTTATTCAAAAATCAGGATAAAATTCTGAGCTTTATCGATGCTCAGAATAAGGACCATGGTGTTTTGGAACTGTATTGATTGGTGAATTTGTTTACTCATAATCAAGGCCTGTCTTCGAGGATGCCGGTCATTACTTTACTGCTGACAGATTTGCGCCGAGCGACCTGTTCAGCACACTTGTTGACCATCCGTACTTCTTGGTCATCTTGATGTAAAATTCGCGCTCCTGATCATCTTTGCACTTGCCTATGATCACAAGGTGTTTGCTCCATAAAATATGTCGTCTCCAACTTCCAATTTGTATTGATTGCCCATAAATGCAAAGTCCCCATCCATTTCGAGTAGAAATTTTCGAATGTTCTTCAAAAGGTTTAGTTCGAGCTCGTGTTCGGAATATTCCTGGCTCATTTCCAGAAAATCAAAGCTGTAACTGTCTTTTACAGCCAGTTTGGCTTGATGTCTGTACTTCTCCGCCAACGTTTCATCAAAATTTGTCTGATTTAACAAAAAGCGCTCATAGGCCTTACCCTCGACCTGATGCACCAATACACTTCTTGTCCAACCGTATTTCTTTGTCATTTTTAGATAGAACTCCCGCTGAAGGCCATCTTTACATTTCTCCATAATCACAATGTTATGGCTCCATGCTATTTCTCGCACCAGCGGTGCGAGTTTTTCATCTTCAGAATAAGCCAGGTAAAAATTCCGCATTCGCCACAAATTACTATCTGAAAAGCCCTTGACGCCCGGAAATGATGTTTCAAGGTCCCTTGATAAATTTTCCACAATGGATTTACCCCAGGCGTGTGCCTGTTGTTTTTCCACGATCGATTGCCCGATGTCCCAATAAAGCCGGATCAACGCTTTGTTGACCGCTTTTAATGCTTCCAACTGAGAGCGGTTAACCTTTTCCTTTATTTCTTCTAAAAAATGTCTGTAGTTTTCGTCCGATGTATTCATGATTTTCCAAAAATAGCGGTTTCAGAACGGATAAAACGAATCAATATCTTTCTCAAGGCCCTCCATCATAGCAGCCCTTGCCATTGGCGTCGTAAATGTTTTTGCTCAGGCGGTTTCCGGAAGGGCCATAGGTGAAGCTGCGGTCGCGCTCGGTGCTCTCGGAATCCCTGATAATCATCCTGATCTTGCCGTCGTTGCGCCGGTCTATGGCGGCAATGCCTTCCTGCCCGTCGCGGATCCTCCCACCCCTTCACCCAAAATGCTTCAACGCCTCCCTCCTGCTCAGCGGCTTTAGGGGCGTGCGCTCGACAAAACCCCGGATCCAATAGGGATATGTGCGGGCGTATTGGCGCAGGATCCATCCGATGGCCTTTTGGATAAAGAATTCATTTGAGTCGCGCAGTGCTTGGATGGTGCGCTCAAGCAGGCCTTTGTCGAGGGCCGATTTGTAGTGCAGCTGAAAAAGCAGACAGGTGCGCTGAAGCCAAATATCATCCGAGGCCATCCACTTCTCATGGTATTTGGGAATGAGGCGGGGAAAGCGCGCGAAATGCACACCGACTAATTTTGAAGCAATCCGATCGATGCTGTCCCACCATTGATGGTGGCAGAGCAAATGCCCGTAGAGTTCAATCCATGATTCGGAAGCCTTTTTCACATCGCGCTCCAGGAGATCGAGGGCCGCATAGTGCAGCTCTCTGTAAGGCTGTTCATACAGACAAGTCGCAATATTTTCAATGTCCGCTCCATCGGGCAAAGGCCAAAACGGCTTTACGGCTTTCCTTCGCTCGGGTGAGGTTACTCCCATAAAGTTGAACCTTCCCTTCATGTAGTTCTACATGGCATCTACCCGCGCCGGCTCGGCACAGAGTGACAGCTTCTCGGCGAGAAGTTTTGCAACTTCGCTTTCCGCTTCTATCAAGTGCTTACAGTCTGTAGTCTTCACACCGCGAAAATACGCCATTGACCGCAATTGATGATAATGGTTAAAATCTATGGTATGCATTTCGTTCTACCTATATTTGCCGTCAAATTCGAAACCTATCCGATGAGGATTATCATAGCAGGAGCGGGTGAAGTGGGATTCCACCTCGCCAAACTTCTTACGGTAGAGGGGCATGACATCACGGTGATCGACACCGACGCTGAGAAACTCAGTTTCATCTCCAACCACCTCGACGTTCAGGCCGTCTTAGGCAGCTCAACTTCCATCTCTATCCTCGGGCAAGCCAATGTGCAAAAGGCCGATCTTGTGATCGGGGTGACCAACAGCGAAGACGCCAACCTGACCACCTGCATTATTTCAAAGCACCTGGGTGCCAAAAAGACGGTGGCCAGAATTTCGAACGTAGAATTTTTGATGAGCAGGGAAAAACTCGATCTCGCCGATTTGGGCATTGACGAGCTCATCTCTCCGGCATCGTTGGCGGCGCGTGAGATCAAGCGCTTGTGCAGGGAATCAGCCCTCACCGACTTTATCGACTTCGACAAGGGCAAGCTCTCGCTGATCGGAATCAAAGTGGAAAATGAGAGCCGCATTACCGGCTGCACTGTAGCCGAATGCGCCCACCTGAACCATGATAGAAACTTCATTCCGGTGGCCATTTTGCGAAACAACGAAACGCTCATCCCGCGAAAAGATACGCGCTTCTTTGCGAACGACCACGCCTACTTTACCGCCAATGCGGAAGGCCTGGAGACAATCATGGATATTTTCGGTAAGGAGCGCATTGAAATTAAAAACGTAATGATCCTTGGCGGGAGTGCCGTGGGGTACCACGCCGCCCAACTCCTGAGCCGCAAATACCGCGTGAAGCTAGTGGAGCCGAGCAAGGAAAGGTGCATGGAGCTGTCTGAAAAACTGGAAGACACGCTCATTATCAATGCCGACGGTCGCAACCTGGATATTCTGGAAGATGAAAACCTCTCTGAAATGGATGCTTTCATCGCCTTAACAGGCAATAGCGAGACGAACATCATCACCAGCCTTGTGGCAAAAAATCACGGCGTGAAGAAAACCATCGCCCTGGTTGAGAATGTCGATTACATCCACCTCTCGCAGAGCATCGGGGTCGACACGCTGATCAATAAAAAGCTGATTGCGGCCAACTTTATATTTCGATACATCCGAAAGGGAGAAGTGCTATCGCTCACCAGCCTTCACGGGGCTGATGTGGAGGTCCTTGAGTTTGAGGTAACGGCTAAATCAAAAATTTGCGGAAAGCTGCTGCGAAAACTGAATTTTCCCAAAAGCTCGGTGGTGGGCGGAGTGATTCGCAACGAAGTGGGCATCATCCCCGACGGCGACTTCGAATTTGAAGAAAAAGACCACGTGGTAATTTTGTCCAAAATGGAGTGCATCGGTAAGGTCGAGTCCTATTTCAGGTAAGCCATGAAAATCAACATTGCAGGCATTCTCAATGTCCTCTCGGTGCTGTTGTTTTTGAACGCCGGTTTTATGGCCACCTGCGTCCCTGCGGCCATCTATTACGAGGAGCCTACGCTGCATGCCTGGGCATGGGCGATCGGCTTCAGCCTGTTGGCCGGAGCAGTGCTCTATTTGGGAACCTTCAAGATGCCCGGAGTAAAAGATGTGAAGAAGCGCGACGGTTACATCATCGTAACCCTGAGCTGGTTTACCATGGCGTTTTCAGGGGTGCTTCCATATATGTTTACAGGGGCCATTCCGCAATTCACAGATGCCTTTTTTGAAAGCATTTCGGGATTTACCACCACAGGAGCCACGATTCTGGACAACATTGAAGAGATGCCGAAAAGCATCCTGCTGTGGCGGAGCTTAACCCAGTGGCTCGGCGGTCTCGGATTTATCGTTTTGGTGGTGAGTATCCTGCCCTCGCTCGGCATTGGCGGGCTACAGCTCTTTATGGCCGAAACCCCGGGCATCACCGCCGAAAAGCTCAAGCCCCGCATCCAGGACACAGCGAAGCGCCTGTGGATTCTATACGCGGCGCTGACCCTTGCAGAAGTAGTCATGCTGCACTTTGCGGGAATGAGTGTTTTCGATGCGATCAATCATAGTTTTACCACATTATCGACCGGGGGCTTCTCGACCAAACAGGACAGCATCGCCTTTTTTGATTCCAGGGCCGTGGATTACATCATCATCCTGTTTATGACCATCGGCGGGACGGGATTCGTTCTCTCGTACAATTTTCTGAAAGGCAAGTTCAGCATACTGCTGAAAAATGAAGAATTTCGCGCATTCATCGCAATCTTAGCGGCAGCCTCATTTGTAGTGGCAATGATCTTGATCTTTCAAGAGCATTATGAACTGGAAAAGGCTTTTCGGACCGCTGCATTTCAAGTGATTGCCATCTGTACCGGCACGGGTTATGCCACGGCCGATTTCACCTTCTGGGGCGGCGGTGCCATAATTATTTTCTTCACGCTCATGTTCATCGGGGGCTCGGCGGGCTCCACCACCGGCAGCGTGAAAGTAATCAGGCACCTGATCATCGCAAAAAACTCGGTCATCGAATTTCGCCGCCAACTCCACCTATCGGCCATCATCCCGGTGCGCATCAACGGGAAGCCCGTGCCGCATGAGGTGACCCGCAATATTCTCGCTTTTGTGATCATCTACCTCACCATTTTCGGCGTGGGGTCGGTCATCATGTCGCTTGCCGGAGTCGATGCCCTCACTTCCATGGGTTCGGTGGCCTCGGCATTGGGCAATGTAGGTCCGGGATTGAGCGGCACGGGACCGTCTGAGACCTACGCCGCACTGCCTGTATTTTCCAAGTGGATGCTCGGGATACTTATGGTGGTGGGCCGCCTCGAGATTTTTACGGTGCTGATTATTTTCACCCCTTATTTCTGGCGTTCCACATGATCCGCGCGGCTATTTTCGATATGGACGGGCTGCTGGTAAATTCCGAGCCCTTTTGGCGAAAAGCCGAGATGGAGTGCTTTGCCAAGGTGGGAATCACCCTAAGCGAAGACGACTGCCGCGAGACGATGGGCTTCCGGCTCAATGAAGTGGTGGCCCTGTGGTACAGCCGGCAGCCGTGGCAGGGAGCTTCACTAGCGGATGTGGAAGCCGACATCATTGAGACCGTATCGCGCTACATCCTCGAAGAGGCCGTTCCGCTACCGGGCGTTTCGGAGGCCATCGATATTTGCCGAAAGGCGGGGCTTAAAACTGCGGTGGCCAGCTCGTCGCCCATGAAGTTGATCGAAAGTGTGGTCAAAAGATTTGACCTCGAATCGCAATTCGACTGCCTGCACTCGGCGCAGCACGAAGAATTTGGAAAGCCCCACCCCGCAGTGTTTATCCGCACAGCGCGCACGCTCGGAGTGAAGCCGGAAGAATGCGTCGTATTCGAAGATTCTTTTCACGGCATGGTGGCCGGACTCGCTGCGCGAATGAGGGTAATCGCCGTGCCTGCCGCAGAGGATTTTGACCGTCCCGAATTTAAGGCCGCACGCCTTTTGCTCCCCGATTTACGGGCATTCAACCCCGAAATACTCGAATCCGTAGATTAACCTTTCGGCACTTCCTGCGTATCACAAGTGCTATGAGGAACCTTTTATTTCTTTGTGCTTTCTGTCAGCCCTTTGTGTGCTTTTCGCAAAATTCGCTGATCGCCGAAGCACAAACCCTGTACGATATAGAGAAATACCCTCAGGCACAGCACATTTTAAAGGATGTCGTGGGCTCGGAAGAAGCAACGGCAGAGGCATTTCACCTCATGGCCAATTGCCTTCAGAAGGAAGAAAAGTTTGTGGCGGCCATACAATTCTATGAAAAAGCCGAAAAGCTCAACGACGCATCCGCCGCCCTGATGGCAGACCACGCCGCGGCATTGCTTAACCTCAAGCAGTACAAAGAGGCCGAGAAAAAATTGAAGAAAGCGCTTAAAGCCGACCCCGATCTGCCCGAAGCCCATTACTTCTACGGCAATGTAAAATACTTCGACTTCAACAGCAGTGCGGCGCTGAAGCATTACAATAAAGCCATCGAGTTGCGCCCCGACTACCGGGATGCCCTATACATGCGCGCCGCGGCCTACGCCGAGAAAGAGAAAAACCACCTCGCTGTTCGCGACTACGAGGCGGTCTTAAACATCGATCCGAACCTCGAAACGGCCAAATTCAACATCGCCGTGATTCGCCTTCAAAACGACGAATATGAAAAGGCCGCTGAGGACCTGGCAGATCTAGACCCTGCCCAATTGCCGAGGCCTGCAGACTACTATTTCAGTTTGGGTGAGTCGCTTTACTTTTCAGGAAAACAAGAGGAAGCCTGTGAGGCTTATCAAAAATCGATGGACCACGGCGACGCCGAGTCTAAGCAGATCTACACGCGCTATTGCCTCAACAAGGAAGAGAGAGACGAGATGTTGCGGACGCGGACTATTCGGATGGCTTTTTAAGTCTACCAAACCCTGGCTTCAAGCTTTTTCTACTGAAATTGTGCTTCATGCATTCATGTCCGAAGACAAAGTGCTAGTTACAACCATCTAGAAACGGGATTTAAGAGTAATAGCATCTCGATACACCTCCGCTTCGCTGCGGCACTCGATGTGACGGTTATTTTTATCCATGGATAATTCATTATAAGCACCCCGTCAGTTCGAGTGCCGCGCATTTTCGCGCGGTGTATCGAGAACGATTTATAAACCGGATTTCAGAGTAATAGCATCTCGATACACCTTCGCTTCGCTGCGGCACTCGATGTGACGGTTATTTTTATTAACGTATAATT
>JAIVHQ010000002.1 GCA_020200995.1 Flavobacteriales bacterium | reverse complement strand
GTACTCCTCTGTTTCGAGGGGTTCATCTTCATAGATAAAATCATAATTACCGTTGGCGGGGACAGGACGCAGGTAATCGGCATGCACAGCGCCGAACACGTTTGGCCCCTCTTTGATGTCGGCATCGATCTGCACCTGAAGGAACAGACCAGGCTCCGCATTAGACACGCAGTCGTAGTGCTGGAACTGGAATACATCAAACTGCGACCCGCTGTGGTCTTGGGTGGTGTGGTTTTCGATCCAGAGCCATTGCTGAAATTCATCTTCGGGAATGAAGGGCAGCTTGACCCTGAGGGCATCGCCGGTCGTGTGAAAATCGCGCAAAATGTACACCCCCTCACCCGTAAGGTCAGTGGCCGACAAATCTCCGTTCACCTCATAAGACGCCTCATCGAGCGCGCTGATAATAAAATCCTTGTCGCGTGCTTTCCAACCCAACCTTAAGCGGTCCCAACCTGTGCAGGTAAGCAAGCTGCTGTTGGCTGCACCCATCATGGCCCAGCCCGCCTGCACATGAAGCTGGTAGCTCGTAAAAACAGCTCCGTTGCCACCGCCGGCGTGAAAATTATTGCTCCCGAGAAACAAGTGATTCAACTCGTGGCGCATGATGCCGAAAGGAAAACGGCGCCCCCCGCCAAACATCGAGTAGGTATTGCTTTTTTTACCTGAGATTCGGATCGACGAGCTCGCGTTGGCCTGTCCTGTGTCGCTCGCGATGCGGTGGTAATTTCGGAAAATGATCATCACATGATCCACCCCTTCGAACCCCTCGGTGACCGGCACTTTTTTCTGCCCCATCCCCGGCGATTGCTCCCAAAAGTCAAAATCGTGAGGCGCGAGGCCGTGCGCGGTGGCAAACGTCGAATCAGCACCAAATCGTTTTGAAAGATAGTTCATCACAGCTGCGGGAGAAGTGCCGATATCGGAGTATTTTAACCGAAGCAATTCGGGGAAGTAGTCTCCGAGCACTTCCAGGTTGCACAGGGAGATTTCGCGGTAATAATCAGTGAGCATACCCCGGGGACTCTCAATGGAATACGGATCAAAGAGCTCATCTGCATATTCCGGCAGTTCACCTTCCGACCACACTTTGCTCCTTCCTCGATTATCCAGGTCGGGCGATTCATCGTAATCAATTTCCACGAAAAAAATGAGGAGCCGCAAAGTGTCGCGCGGGCTGAGACCCCAGCCGTACTCACTGTTCTGCTGGGCATTTGCCGAAAAGGCGATACCCAAACAAGCAATGGAGCAAACAAAGAAACGAATAGATAGAAGGCGGCAGTGCATGATGACAAATCTACCCAATCGGGCTTAATTTAAGCCGAGACCCTTACCTTTGTTAAAAACCGCCTTCAATGCCATACCAAAACGTAGAAGTAGCACAAAGCGAAAATGTGCGCACCATCACCATCAACCGCCCGTCGAAGCTCAACGCCCTCAACATAGAAACCATCGCCGAGCTCTCAGCTGCGCTCAAAGAAGCGGATAGCGACAAGGCAACACGCGCGGTGATCCTCACAGGTGTCGGTGAAAAGGCCTTTGTGGCCGGTGCCGATGTTTCGGAATTCGCGGGCTTCTCCAAAGAAGAAGGCCTTGAGTTAAGTGCCTCCGGCCACCGCGGCCTCTTCGACATGATACCGCACATGACCAAACCCGTGATCGCTGCCATCAATGGCTTCGCCCTCGGTGGAGGCCTGGAGCTGGCCATGAGCTGCCACATCCGCATCGCTTCAACCAATGCCCTGATGGGCCTCCCGGAGACGGGACTCGGCGTAATTCCGGGCTACGGCGGCACCCGGCGGCTTCCGGAACTGGTGGGTAAGGGACTCGCATTTGAAATGATCCTTTCGGCAAAAAAACTCAACGCGGAGGAGGCCTTTCGCGTCGGACTGATCAACCGTGTGACCGAACCTGAAGCCCTGATCGATGCCTGCATGGAACTGGCCCGACGCATCTCTGCGAACTCACCGACAGCAATTTCTGCCGCCATTCGAGCGGTCAATAGCGACAAGGGCGAGGCCAAAGCCGGTGCCGAAGCAGAAATAGAAGCTTTCGCATCCTGTTTTGACTCTGCCGATTTCAAAGAAGGTACATCGGCATTTCTCGAAAAGAGAAAACCGAACTTCACCGCTTAGCGGCCATCATATGATCCTCCGCCTCGCCAGATGAATGCGCTGAAAAAACTCGCCGGACAGACCGCAGTATACGGTGTGAGCAGCATTGCGGGCCGGCTGCTCAACTACCTGCTTGTATACCTGCACACGCGGGTATTTGTTGCAGGCGAATTCGGGGCCATCACAGAGCTGTACGGCATGGTGGCCTTCCTGGTCGTGATGCTGACCTACGGCATGGAAACGGCATTTTTCCGATTTGGCGGTGCCGCAAAAAATCCTGAAGATCAAAGCCGCGTATTCAGCACGGCATTCATTTCAGTCCTCACCACCACGGGCATTTTTCTGATTCTGGTACTCACCAATGTATCGTCGATTGCCGAGGGGCTTCACTACGGCAGCAACCCGAATTACATCGTGTATTTCGCCGTGATTGTGGGCTTAGATGTACTCACCACCATTCCTTTTGCCCGTCTTCGCTTGCTGAACAAGGCGGTGGTGTTTGTAGGCGTCAACCTCGGTAGCATAGGTCTGTATATTTTGCTCAATCTGTTCTTGCTGATGTATTGCCCGGCGGCAATGGAAGACAGCAGCTATCCGGGCAGCGGCTTGATTCGTTCATTCTACAACCCCGAATTCGGTATCGGCTATGTATTTGTGGCCAACCTCATCAGCAGCGGGTTCAAATTTTTGCTGCTCAGCCCCTGGATGCGTGATGTGTTCAAAGGCTTTCACGTTAAGGTGGCAAAGCAGCTCTATCCCTATGCCCTTCCCCTGCTGTTTTTGGGCCTGGCGGGGATTGTGAACGAGACCTTCGACCGGGTGTTTTTCATCCGACTCTCACCTCTTCCCGAAGAGGAGGCGCGGGCCCAGCTCGGCATTTACGGCGCCTGCTACAAAGTGGCCATGCTGCTCAGCATCGGCATTCAAGCCTACAGGTATGCGGCCGAACCCTTCATCTTTTCACTGGCCAAAAAAGAGAGTGACGATACCCAGGCAGAAGTGATGAAGTACTACGTGATTGCGGCGGCCTTTATCACCCTCACCTTGCTGTGCTTCCTCGACGTGGCTATGATGATGGTGGGCGAAGAACTGCGAGAAGGCCGCGACGTGGTGCCCATTTTGCTCCTGGCATATTTTTGTTTTGGTGTGGTTTTCAACCTTTCGTTCTGGTACAAGCTCACAGACAAGACGCGCTACGGCGCACTGATCGCCTTTGCCGGAGCGGCGGTGACCGTGGTGATGAACGTGCTACTCATCCCGCATTTCAGCTATTACGGCTGCGCATGGGCCACCTTGGGTGCTTACGCTGCGATGATGCTGATCTCTTACGGCCTGGGCCAAAAGCACAACCCCATCCCCTACCAACTTCGCGCATTTGCTTTTTATATACTCCTGGCGGCAGCCCTCTATGCCGGTCACAGGTTGATCGGATTCGAATCGGTATTGAAATACGGAACAGGCGCCCTTGCCGTGGGCACCTTTGCAGCAGTGGTTTGGGTGCGAGAACAACGACTGCGAAATTTGAAATTGACAAAAAATGACTGACACTGAAATCATCAACCGATCGAAGCACCCGCTTCCCTCCTACGCCACTTCACAAAGCGCCGGCCTCGACCTTCGGGCCGATCTTGATGCGCCGATCACCCTCGCACCTATGGAGCGAAAGCTTATTCCCACAGGCCTTTACATCGCCCTGCCCGCAGGCACTGAAGCCCAACATCGATGCCGACTACCGTGGTGAGGTCAAGGTATTATTGGTAAATTTGTCGCCTGATGAAGTACTTGTGAATGACGGCGACCGGATTGCACAAATGGTGGTGGCCCGCTATGAACAGGTAAACTTTAAAGAAACCGATAAGCTGAGCGACACCGTGCGCGGTGAAGGAGGCTTCGGGAGCACCGGAATAAACGCCTGAAAGACAAATGAACATCATTATACCCATGGCCGGCATGGGAAAACGCCTCCGGCCACACACCCTCACCGTACCGAAGCCGCTTGTTCCCCTGGCGGGAAAGCCCATTGTACAGCACCTCGCTGAAGATCTGGCCGCCATGACGGACGATAAGGTTGAAAACATCTTTTTTATCACCGGCCGTTTCGGTAAGGAGGCCGAAGACCATCTCAAAAGTGTAGCCGAAAGCCTCGGTGCCAAAGGCCACATCGCCTATCAGGATGAGCCCCTCGGTACTGCCCACGCGGTGCACTGCGCGCGCGAAGCCCTCAAGGGAAAAGTCATTGTCGCTTTTGCCGACACCCTTTTTACCGCCGATTTCAAACTCGATCCTTCCAAAGACGGGGTGCTCTGGGTGAAGCAGATCGAGGATCCTTCGGCATTCGGAGTGGTCAAGCTGAACGGCGACGGCGATATTACCGATTTTGTGGAAAAACCCGTCGAATTTGTAAGCGACCTCGCAATGATCGGCGTGTACTACTTCAAAAAGGGAGAAGACCTGGCCCGTGAAATTGCATACCTCCTGGAAAACAACGTAACCAAAGGCGGCGAGTACCAACTCCCGGACGCCCTCAAGCGCATGGCCGACAAAGGAGCAAAGTTAGCCCCGGGAAAAGTAGATGAGTGGATGGACTGTGGAAATCCGCCCGTCACAATTGCCACCCACGCACGCGTCCTGGAGCTGAAATACCCGAATTCGATCATTGACCCCACCGCCGAGGTCACCGACAGCGTGATCATTCTGCCCTGCTATGTAGGGCCGGGTGCCAGGGTAAAGCAATCTGTGATCGGTCCCCACGTTTCGATTGGCACAGATTGTGGTATCACTAATGCACGCATCAAAAACACCATTGTGCAAAGCCATACTACGATCACCGGAGCGTGCATCGAAGACAGCATGATCGGCAACCATACAACGGTTCACAAACCATCATTGCACCTGAGCGTAGGAGATTACAACACTGTAGAATGAGTGTAAAACACGGTATTCAAAATTCTATTTGCAACAGACGTCGCTTCCTTCCGGAAATGATGAAACTCGCTGTAATGTCCATCCTTTTTGCAGGGCTGAACGGTTGCGCTATGCTCGGGTTAGGTGGTTCCAAAACCCCTGATAAAGAGCCCATCGTTCTCAATGAGAAAGAAATGATGGAGTTCACCAAGCTCTTTTTCGACGGGAATAAAGCGAAGATTCTGGGCGATTACGGACAAGCCAAAAAGCATTTCACTGATGCCCTGCGCATCAACCCTGAAAGCGGTGCTACGAAGTTTGAAATTGCGAAGCTTTACGCCGAGCAGAGGCGGTTTACTGATGCATTGCAATTGGCCAAAGGCGCCAGAGAAAGCGATCGCGAAAACATCTGGTACGCACACTTTTTGGCACAGCTCTACGCCGAAACCAGCGATCTGGACCAAAGCACCAAAATATTCAGAGAAATCATCGCAGCCCAGCCTAAGGAGTACGAGAACTACTTCAACCTGGCCAACCTGCTCTCGGCCCGGGGCAAATATGAAGAAGCCCTGGAGGTATATGAAGAACTGACGGCCATGACGGGCCCCAATGAGGAGATCTCGGTTCAAAAACAGATCATTTACCTCGAGAAGGAAGACTACGACATGGCACTGGCGGAAGTGACAGCCCTGATCGATGCCAACCCCGAAGAGGTGCGCTACTACGGTATGAAGGCCGAAATCCTACAGCACATGGACAGGCCGGAGGACGCCCTCGAGCTCTACGAAATTATGCTTTTTGAAAACCCGGAAAACGGATTGGTGCTCATGGCCCTGTTTGAGCTTTACGAAAAGAAAGGAAACACCGAAAAGTCTGAAAATTATCTGGTCAGGGCTTTTGAAAGCGCGGATTTGGGCATAGATGTCAAAGTGAATATTCTCCTGGACTACCTCTCGGCGCAAAATCTGGAAAAACGCAGCGAGTTCATTTTATCATTGGGTACCGCCCTGGAGAAGGTTCATCCCAAAGAGGCCAAGTCGTTTGCCATACAGGGCGATATTTATTACAACCTCGACAGCCTCGAAACAGCCCGAAAGAAATTTAAGCAAGCGGTAGACCTCGACGCCAACCGCCCGCCGATCTGGCAGCAAATTCTGACCATCGACTCCCGGCTCAACGATTTTGATGCCATGGTGGAAGCCGGTGAGCAAGCCGTTGAGCTCTTCCCGATGCAGCCACTTTTCTACCTCTTTTACGGCGTGGCACAGCTCGGAAAAGAAAACAACGAAAAGGCCATCGAAACCCTTGAAACGGGATTGGCGTTGGTGATCGACAACGATGAAATGGAAGCCCGTTTCCACACCTCTCTCGGCGATGCATACCACGCCGCCGGTTTGCATGACAAATCGGACAAGGCCTACGACGAATCGCTGGAGCTGGACGGTAACAATGCACTCGTGCTCAACAATTACGCCTACTACCTTTCCGTTCGTGAAAAAAGGCTGGAAAAGGCGGAAACCATGGCAAAAAAAGCCAACAACCTCGTGCCCGATCAGGCCTCTTTTCAGGACACCTACGGTTGGGTACTCTATAAACGCGGCAACTATCAAAATGCCAAATTTTGGATCGAAGAAGCGCTCAAAAACGGCGGTGATAAAGACCCTGTGGTGCTCGATCATTTTGGTGATGTGCTAAAAGCTCTTGGCCAAAAAGCAGAAGCAGTTCGGTGGTGGCAGCAAGCCATTGACGAAGGAGGTGACCCCGAAGAAATTCTTCCAAAAATAAACAGTGAAAGCATTGGAGAATAAGATGCGGGTTCGAAGGGCCCTGATGGCTTGTATTTGCATCCTGCTGCTCGCCTCGGCGGGGTGCAGAACCAAGCGGGTACTCGACAAAAGCCCCCTGGTGCCTCTGAGCGACAATGCCCTGATGGAGCTGGTGCAAATGCACACATTTTCATTTACCTCCCTGAACGGAAAAATGTCGGTATCCGCCAAGAGCGACATTCAAAATGGCTCGTTCAAAATTAACCTGCGGATGGCCTCGGACAGTGCGATATGGATGAGCATCACCCCGGCACTGGGTATTGAGGCAGCACGGGTGTTGTTGCGCCCCGATTCTCTCATGTTCATCGACAAGATGAAAAACAACTATTACACGGGCACCTTCGACATCCTCGACAGCCTGATCAACTACTACGCAGAATTTGAACTGATGGAAAACCTACTCACCGGAAACCCGATTCAAATAGACCCGGAAGAAAAATACAACGCATCCGTGGACGGTTTAAACTATCTGCTCACCACAAAGACCAAACGAAAGGTGCGAAAGTCGGTCGAAATCGTGGAAAACATTTACGGCATGCCCTCCCTGGGGGTGGTCAAGGAGCGCAAATTCGAAAAGGCCAAAGACAAATACGACGAAGATGACCTGATTTTGAAGCGGTACTATGTCCGCCCGGGCGACTTCAGGGTGGTGCGTTCTCAAATAGACGATGTCCTCTACAAGCGTTCATTGCGTGTGGACTACGAAGAATTTGAAGAAGTGGATGGACAACTGTTTCCGATGAAAATTACGATTCGCGCCTCCTCTCCGAATCAAAGCGCTAAATTTGACCTCTCCTACTCGCGCATCCGACTCAATGAATCGCAAAGCTATCCGTTCAGAATCCCCGACAAGTACACACCCATTCGCTAAGCTACTTTTAGCTATGCTCCTCGTGTGCAGCTTCGCGTCAGCGCAGGCCCAGGACAAGGAGTCTCTGCAAAAAGAGCGAGATCGGATTACCAATGAGATAAAGATGACCACATCTTTGCTCAAGGAGAAGCAGCAAAGCCGCAGCAAGATAGAGGGTGAGCTCTCGCTGCTAAATAAGAAAATAGCACTGCGCGAAGACCTCATCAAAAGCCTGCGCAGAGAAATCGGGATGTACAACGAGCGCATTCGCGAAAACAAAGCCCGCAACGCCGAACTCGAAAAAGAACTTGACGCCCTCAAGGAAAATTACGCCAGACTGATTCGCTATGCCCAACGAAGCAATCGCGCACAAGACAAGATGATGTTTATCTTCGCCGCTGAAGACTTTTTTCAGGCATCGCAGCGGGTGCGTCACCTTCGTCAGATTGCCAAGTACCGCGAACAACAAGCGGCCGAAATAGCGGAAAAGCAGGAAAGACTAACAGCTCTAAACCTGGAACTGCTCAAGACAATCAACGAGAAGGACTTACTGATTCATAGCGAAGAACAAGCTCGAGACGAGCTTTCTAAGGATCGAATACAACAGAAAACGTCCGTTTCAGGGCTGAAGCAGGAAGAAAAGTCGCTGCTGAAAAAGCTCAAGGCACAGGAAAAGCAGCGTAAAAATCTCAATAAAGAGATACAGCGCATCATCGAAGCCGAAATACGGGCGTCGAAAAAGGACAATGCAGGGGTATTCTCACTCACACCCGAAGCAGCAGCACTTTCCGCGAGTTTTGAAAACAACAAAGGCAAGCTGCCCTGGCCGGTCGAACGCGGCGTAATCACTTCCAAATTCGGCACCAACCCCCACCCTTTGCTGGCGGGTATTAACGTCCCCAATAACGGTGTGGACATTGCCACGAGCCCGAATTCGACCGTACGCGCCATTTTTGACGGCACCGTTTCCGGTGTATTCAGCATTCCGGGTGCAGGTCAGAATGTCATCATTAACCACGGAGGCTACCGCACTGTGTATTCCAACCTCAAGGAGGTGCGTGTGAGTAAAGGTGAAAAAATCACCGTAAAACAGGTGATCGGCACCGTGCTCACCGATGATACTTCGGGAAAAACCGAAGCCCACCTCGAAATCTGGAAGGTCTCAGAATCGGGTCCCGTAAAGCAAGACCCGGCCCTTTGGATCTTTAGACAATAGAAAACAAGCTCATCTTATTTTCGTACTTTTGTAAAAAATCAAATCATGCTGATTTCAACACTTTTATTCATCGGATGGCCACAGGTAGTGCTAATTGCCGTTGTTATTCTGCTCCTTTTTGGAGGTAAGAAAATTCCTGAGATGATGCGCGGTTTGGGCCGCGGCATGAAAGAATTTAAGGATGCCACCAAAGAAGACAGTGTGCCCGACGATAAAAAGGATTAACCCTTTCAATTGAACGGAGCATTGAAAAATTATAACACCCTGACCTCCGTGAGGAGCGCTATAGAAAGCGGAACGATCACCCTGACAGCACTTACAGAGCACTACCTCAAGCGCATCGAGGAGACCCGCAGTCACAACATATTTCTCGAAACTTTTGCCGAAGAGGCCCTTGAACGGGCTGATGAAGTGCAGCAAAAAATCCTTGCAGGAAAAGGTGGCAAGCTCGCCGGTATGGTGATAGCGCTGAAGGACAATATTTGCTTCGCGGGACACAAAGTCGGCGCTGCCTCAAAAATTCTGGAAGGCTTCGAATCACTTTACAATTCCACTGTGGTGGATCGCATGCTCGCCGAAGATGCCATTTTCATAGGCCGCGTGAATTGCGACGAGTTTGCCATGGGCGGATCGAATGAAAATTCGGCATACGGCCCGGTAAAAAACCCTTTGAATTCCGAATACGTTCCCGGCGGCTCTTCGGGAGGTAGCGCTGCTGCTGTTGCAGCCGATTGCTGTCTGGCCGCTCTGGGAAGCGACACGGGCGGCTCTATTCGTCAACCTGCATCCTTTTGCGGAACGGTGGGCTTCAAGCCCACATACGGCCGCGTAAGCCGCCACGGACTGATCGCTTTTGCCTCCTCATTTGACCAAATCGGCCCCATCGCCCGATCCGTGGAAGATGCGGCCATCCTAATGGAAGTCATCGCCGGAAAAGACCCTATGGACTCCACTTCGAGTTCGGCAGAAGTTCCGGCATACAGCCAATTGAGCGAAAGCGAGGCCCCGTTGAAAATCGGCTACATCGAAGAATGTATCGACAACAACTCATTGGACGAACAAGTGCGCGAAAGCCACCTGAAGCTCCTTGAAGAACTGCGCGCTGCAGGCCACACCGTTGAACCCGTTCACATCGAAGAGCTACAGTACCTGGTGCCGGCCTACTACGTGCTCACCACGGCGGAAGCTTCGTCTAACCTCTCCCGATACGACGGTATCCACTACGGGTACAGAAGTCCTCAGGCCACCGACATTGAGTCGACCTACACCAAAAGCCGCTCGGAAGCTTTCGGAAAGGAAGTGAAAAGACGCATTATGCTGGGCACTTTTGTGCTGAGTTCGGGCTATTACGACGCGTATTACGCCAAGGGGCAGAAGGTGCGCCGCATTTTGAAAGATAAAACTGACAAGCTGCTGAGCAAATACGACCTGCTGCTCTCGCCCACCACCCCCGGCACAGCTTTTAAACTGGGTGCAAACACAGAGGACCCGATCAAGATGTACCTCGAAGACATTTTTACAGTGCACGCCAACCTCGCGGGCATTCCTGCAGTTTCGTTGCCGCTGTTTACACACACGGAGTCGGGACTTCCGTTCGGCGCCCAGTTCATGGCCTCGGCTTTCGATGAAGCGAAGCTCCTCTCCTTCTCGCACAACTTAATGCGCATGCGGGCGTTAGAAAAAACTCAAAGTGGTAATTCCTAAGCATGCGTCAAAACCATAAAGGGTTTGTTAAAACTGCGGCCGGGTTCAACCATTTTCGGATATTAGCGTAAAGGAATAAAACCCCCTTAAACCGCCCCTAATGATATCACCGAGGTCCATCCTTCTTTCGCTTGCAATACTTCTGTTTTTCAACAGTTTCAATGCGTTTTCGGCCATGCCTGCTGAGCGAGATACTTCGAGCGTTGCCCAACCTGACACGACAGGGCCGGTCATTTTGCCCGACGACCCCACCCTTGCTGCCATGGATGCCCTGTGGGTGGAGGAACGATTTCGCTGGCAAGCCTTTGAAAGCGATACTGCGATTCTGAACACCCTGGGATTCAGGTGGGACAGTATCCCGAAATACAGCTCTGACGAGCTTGCTGCAAAACTGCAAAAGCTCAACAACCATACCCCTTTCGATCTGCAGCACAACAGAACGGTAGAAGCGTTTATCAACCTCTACACCGAGCAGCGAAGGGATGTGACCTCACGGGTGTTGGGATTGGCGGCCCTTTACTATCCGATGTTCGAAGAAAAGCTGGACCAGTATAACATACCGCTTGAGCTAAAACACCTGGCCGTCGTAGAGTCGGCGCTCAACCCTTCAGCCCGATCGCGTGTGGGCGCCACCGGATTGTGGCAGTTCATGTACGCAACGGGAAAAATGTACGGCCTGCAGGTAGACACTTACACGGACGAACGGAGAGACCCGCTTAAAAGCACGATTGCAGCCTGCAAATACATGCTCTTCCTCTACGGCATGTACGACGACTGGAACCTGGTACTCGCCGCCTATAATTCCGGGCCGGGCAATGTAAACAAAGCCATACGCCGATCAGGCGGAAAGCGCGACTACTGGGACATCAGGCCTTACCTGCCGAGAGAAACCAGGGGATATGTACCGGCATTCATTGCGGTCAACTACGTCATGAACTACGCTTCTGACCACAATATTTACCCCTCCATGCCCTCTTACCTTTTCGCGGAAGTCGACACTGTACACATTTGCAGGGAAACCTCATTCAATCAGATCGCCAAAGTAACCGGTGTGACGGTCGAATCTTTGGAAGTGCTCAACCCCGCCATGAAGCGCAACATCATTCCTGAAACAGAGATATGCACGCACGTGTATCTTCCTGTGCAGGCCGTGGGCGAATTTCTGGCCAATGTAGACAGCCTGTACAAAATGCCCGATGAGGAACCCCAACTGGTGGATGGAAAAATTTACGAAGATGTGGTGGAAACCCACGTGGTGCGCAGCGGTGAAGTGCTCGGTGTGATCGCTCAGCGCTACGGCGTATCGACCTCATCACTGCGCGAATGGAACAACGTGCGGGGAAACCGCATATACCCCGGGCAAAAGCTGGAAATCAAAAAGACGATAACGCGTAAACCCGGCGAAACGACACCTCCCAAAGATGCTCCAAAGCAAGTGGCCGCGGCAGTTCAAAAACAGGCGACTAGTGGAAGTGACCGCACGCATACCGTGCAGTCAGGCGACACGCTTTGGGACATAGCCAGGATGTATCCCGGTATCAGTGCCAACGACATTATTCGTGTGAACAGGGGTGTGAGCAGCCATTCGCTTCGCCCGGGACAAAAATTGAAAATTCCGCCCACTTCATGACCATGCACAAGTTGATCTTCCCGGCCATACTTTTCATTGCTGTAGCGCTGAGCGGGTGCGATGGGGAAACAACAAGGCGTTTGCCTCGCCACTCAGGCGAATCGGGCGAAGTATTGCTCGTTATGTCAGACGAGCTCTGGCACGGGCCCGAAGGCGACAGCATCCGACAAGTCTTCGAGACGTACGTTCCCCAACTCCCGCAAGCGGAGCCGCGCTTCTCGCTTTTGCGCTTTCGAATCGATCAAATGAGCGACCTGCTTAAGCACCACCGAAACATTGTAGAGATAAAGGTCGATGCAGAAGTGTCTCAGGAAGCTGAGGGAGTCAAAGTAATCCGCGATAAATGGAGCAATCACCAGCTGGTATTTACGGTCAAAGCTAAAGACAAGATGTCACTCATGGAGATGGTATATCCTCAATTCGAGCGAATCGCCAACATCATCGATCAGACTGAAAAAGAACGTATAAAAAGGCGGTATAATCGATTCACCGAACCCGAACTCAATGCTCTGATTGCCGAAAAATTCGGAATTGAAATAAACCTGCCCCTCGAATCGGAGCTGGCAAAAGAAAAAAACAACTTCGTCTGGATTAAGCGTGAACGGTCAAAATTCAAGGGAAATGTGGCCCATGAAATTGTGCAGGGCTTCCTCCTATTCAGGTATCCCTACCGCGGCGAAGCTGACCTCACAGAAGCTGCTGTCATGGCCGCACGCGATTCAGTGTTGAAAGCCCACGTTCCGGGCCCCTCCCCTGGTTCGTACATGACCACCGAGTACCGGTATCCTCCATTTTCTAAAGTCATTGCCAAGAACGAACGCTACACTTTAATCACCGATGGATTGTGGCGCACAGAAAACTCATTTATGGGAGGCCCGTTCACCTGTATGACCACCGTGAGCAACGATGGCAATTACGTGGTGAGTGTATCGGGATTCGTGTTCGCCCCCAATTTCAAAAAGCGCGAATACATCCGCGAAATACAGGCGGTCTTAGACGGCGTGACCTTCCCTGAAACAGAAACCCAAGAGGCGAGGCTATTACCTTAGCCTCAATTCCGTTCGGCGATCATCAATAAAAAAGCGTATTCCTGAGCCACCTCTTTAAGGCGGGCAAACCTTCCCGAAGCACCGCCGTGGCCGGTGGTCAATTCCGTGTGCAACAGCAAGAGGTTGTCGTCCGTTTTGGTGTCGCGCAGCTTGGCAACCCACTTTGCGGGCTCCCAATACTGCACCTGCGAGTCGTGCAGCCCCGTGGTCACCAGCATGTTCGGATAAGTCTGAGTCGTGACATTGTCGTATGGAGAATAGCTACGGATGTAGTGAAAGAATTCGGCCTCATTGGGATTGCCCCACTCGTCGTACTCGCCAGTGGTGAGCGGAATGGTGGCATCGAGCATGGTGTTGATCACATCCACAAAAGGCACCTGTGCCACCACGCCTTTCCACAGTTCAGGGCGCATGTTGATCACAGCACCCATCAGCAGGCCACCCGCGCTGCCACCCATGGCGAAGAGGTTGTCGGGCGAGGTGTATTTCTCTAAAACGAGGTAATCCGCACAATCGATAAAGTCGGTAAAGGTATTCTTCTTCTTGAGCAGCTTTCCATCTTCGTACCACTGCCGGCCCATTTCTTCGCCGCCGCGAATGTGGGCGATCGCAAAGGCAAAACCCCTGTCGAGGAGGCTAAGCCTGGCCGAACTGAAATAGGCGTCTATAGAATTGCCGTACGATCCGTATCCGTAGAGCAACAGTGGGCTGCCGCCGTCTTTTTGGAATCCCTTTCGGTAAACGATGCTCACAGGAACCTCGGCGCCGTCGCGCACGGTGACCATGATGCGTTCAGATGCATAATCGGCAGGGTCGAAGCCTCCGGGCACTTCCTGCTGCTTGAGCAGCTCCGCCTCACGGGTTCGCATGTTGTAATCAAACACACTGTTGGGAGTGGTGAGCGAAGTGTATCCGTAACGAAAAACCTCGGTGTCGAATTCGGGATTTGCTGAAGTGTAGGCCATGTAAGCGGGGTCGCGAAATACGATTTTGTGGCCTCCGTCGAGACCGCTCCACGGGCGAACGACCAACTGCGTGAGGCCTCCCTCCCGCTCGTCGGTAACGAGAAAATCGTTGAATACTTCAATGCCCTCCAGCAACACGTCTGTTCGGTGCGGGATGATGTCCTCCCAATTTTCGGAAGTCGGACTTTTGATCGGTGCCTTTGACAGCTTGAAATTCTGCGCTTCGAGATTGTGCAGAAAGTAGTAATGGTCACCGTAGTGTTCCACTTCGTATTCCAGGCCTCTTTGTCTCGGTTGAATCACCTTGAACTCGCCGAAGGGCTCATCGGCGGGAAGGCCCTGCCATTCGGAGGTGGTGGTGCTGCCGCAAGAGATAAAGATCATCTCTCTCGACTTGGAGCGGCGCACGTATGCGTAAAAAGTGTCATCCTTTTCTTCATACACCAATTCGTCGTCGCTCGCAGGAGTTCCCAGCTTGTGGCGGTAAATGCGGCAGGCGCGCAGGGTTTGCGGATCTTGCTTGGTGTAGAATACGGTGGCGTTGTCTTTGGCCCACACCGCCGACCCCGTGATACCGGGAATGACATCCTCGAGGAACTCCCCCGTTTCGAGGTTTTTGAACCGGAGGGTGTAAATGCGCCTGCTAAGGGTATCCTCACCGAAGGCGAGAATGCGGTTGTCCTCGCTCACGCTAAGTCCCGCCGCCGAGTAGTAATCGTAAGGCTCAGCGAGGGCATTGACGTCGAGCATGATCATTTCCGCTTCGTTGCCCACTTTTTTACGGCAGTGAAAGGGGTACTCCTTACCTTCCTCGTAGCGGGTGTAATAGCTGTATCCGTTAAGGGTGTAAGGCACAGACATGTCGTCTTCCTTGATCCTTCCCTTCATTTCGGCAAAGAGCGTGTCTTGCAGCGCTTCCACGCCTTTCATTGCACTTTCGGTATAAGCATTCTCGGCGCGGAGGTAGGCGAGCACCTCTTCGTTTTCGCGCTCTCGAAGCCAGAAGTAATCATCGGTCCAGGTGGTGCCGTGTTTTTCAAAAGTTTTGGGCTTCTTATCGGCTACGGGGGGCATGGGCATATCTTTGTTTTGTTGTTGATTCTCTGATTGACACGCCGAAAACACAGCTGATGCAATCAGGATAAGTGCGAAGGATCGACGCATGTGGTGTTGATTTAGGGGGCAAAGATAAGCGGCCGGGTGGAAGTTTTGTTCAGATGCAGTGCCGGGATCACGAAAACACTTCTGTAAGCACCGACAGGGAGTTTATCTTACCCATTCCCTCGAGGTGCAGGGAGTAATACACGAGGAGGTCACCGAGCAGGCGGCGGCGTTGTACATTGGTGAGGCCCTCCGGCTTTTCGCCAAAATCGGTTTTCGAAAGGCGGTACAGGCAGGCGGAGCGATCGTTATCGAGCACTTTTCCGTCGGGTGTGGCGGCGCGGAAGGTAAAAAGTCCCTCGGCGAGGTCGAAGCGGGGCGTCTCGGACCCCTGATTTCCGGAAGGGAAGAAACCGAAATACCGGGTGAGGTGCATAAGAAAAATCAGGTGAAAATCGGCTGTGAAAGGCTCGCGGGCAAAGTAGGCCACCGCCTCGTCGATAAATGCGAAGAGGTCTTCGTCAGGTGCTTCTTCGCGGAGGGTTTTGTAGAGCACCTCAGCCATAAACATGGCCACGGCGGCTTTTTGCGGTTGGCCGTCAAAAAACACGGCATCGGGATTCAGGCGAATCCCTCGCAAGGTTTGCATGTCGCGGTTTTCCCGAAAGGTGCACAGCACTTCCACCCTGGAAAGGGGTGCTGTGGCTGCCTTGCTCATAGCCCCGCCCTTTCGCGACATGCCGCGTGCCATGAAGGCAACCTATCCGAATTTGCGGGTATAAATCGAGAGGATTACTGAGGAGCCGGTGTACGGCAGTCGGCGCAATACAATCCCGTCAGTGCTGACCTCCATGGCGCTATTTAATAACAAGGATTTTACTCACGCAGGTGCTGCTTCCCTCCTCATCAGAAGAGAGGGCAAAATACACCCCGGTGGATACGCGCTCATTGTTGCGGTTCTTACCGTCCCAAATGGCCGTACCCCCCGCCGATACAATTGATGCCACCAGGTTGCCCCTCAAGTCAGTGATGCGCACCTCAGTGTCGCGCATGAGGCCCCTGATGGAGATCGGCCCTTGGTAAGTCTCACGCACAGGATTTGGAAACACGGTGGTACAAGCATTTTCAAAGCCGCCTTCCGTGGCTTCGGAGGTGTATATCATGATGCCTTCTTCGGTGGCGATGTACACTTCGCCTGTTTGAGAATTCACAGCCACATCATTGATAATATTGCTCAGCAATGGGCTATTGGCTGTAGTAAAGCGGTGGATTTCCTCAGTGCCATCAGCCGACATGAGAAAAAGCCCTGATCCGAATGTTCCCACCCATTTGCGGTTGGCCCCGTCAATGGTAATGCAGCTGATGGGCTGATTTTCGAAGAGCGGCTGAAATATCCCTCCTTGCTCCACAATTATGGGGCGCGCATCGCTCGGATTGTCAGAAAAAACATCAAACGGCGAGAAGAATACGCCAACACCTTCAGCGGTACCCACCCAGATTACGCCGTCGCGGTCTTCGGTGACGGCAAAAACTTCGTTTGTAGGCAGGCCACCATTTCCCGTTTGTGCATTGAGCACTTTGACATTTCCCGTTTCAGGGTCGAAAACGCGGATTCCATTTCTATTCACCATAATCCAGTGATATCCATCCCTGCTTCTGATCATGCCAACGCTCGCATCTGTTTGCGTCAGACCAATATCGAAGCTCTCCCAAGTACCATCAGCGCGGTATACGGATAGCGGGTCATCAGATCGAACTGTGACCATCCATACATTGCCTTCATCATCAGAAGTAAAACCCGAAGCTGCGATCCATTGTTTTCCGTCCTCTCGGGTGTACGACCCTTCAAGAGAACTGTTTACGTCAGTGAAGTGATTCACAATCTCTCCGTCAATGACTTCAATCACACCGCTGAAATAGGAACCGACCAGCACCCGCTCTTCGTTTCCGGGGTATCGATATACCTCGGGTATATCGAAAAAGAGCTCATTGCTGAGAAACGGCGTATTTATTTGGATAAAATTGGTCCACTTTCCTTCAGCAAACTTGTAAAATCCATCAATATTAAAATTGTTGCTCCATGTTCCCGGCCGAACCGGAGCACCCGAAGCCACCCAAAGCTCTCCCTCCGCATACGTCAGAGAAAAACACCCGTTGGTTCCGGGCCCGTCAGGAGCAATGAACTCGAAATTTCCATCGGACGATCTCTTCACCAGCCCGAAGTTTCTATCCGCAATCCAAAGGTTACCGTCGCTGCCCTGAATTGCCCTGCTCGGCCTTGCCGTCTGCCCGCTGTAGTTGATAAAGTTAATCAGCACATTGGTACCATCTGCCCCCCTGAGCATCACTCCACCGGTGGTGTTTAGAATAGCGCCATCAGCGGCAGCTTGCACATACAATATATCATCGGCCTGGAGCTGAAGCTCCCAGGTTTGTCCAATCTTTCCGGTATAAATGCCGGGTTGGGAAGCACTCGGCTGATTGATCAGTAAGTTGGGTCCTGTCCCGACACAATTGCGCACGTTGCCAAAAGGATCGGGAATGCTGAGGTCGATGCTCCAATTGGAAAAAATAGTCAGGTCAGATTGGATCGATCCGTAGTAAAGTCCGCTTTGGGTCGCTGCGAAAATCGTGTCGCCAACGACAGCTGTTTGGTTGATCGAAACATCTTCCGATGCAGTGATGCGGTAGGTGTTTCTGATTTCACGTCGATCGAGATCGAAGGCGAGTATGCCGATACCCGTTGAAATGTATATAAAATCGGGGCCTATCTCTGCATGCCGTATGGTCTTGTTGCCCTGAATGGTACTGTTGCGAATGTCAGCATAATTAGTGACCTGTCGGTCCCGCACAATGTCAAGGTTTCCGTTTTCATAACCTACCAGAATAACGCCCTCATTGGGCACAGCGGTGACCATGGATATCCCCACTTGGGTGAGTCCGTTTACCTTGCTCAATGTTTCGAGACTGTTATCTTTCTTGTTATAAATGAAAATAGCATTCCGGGTGGCGGTAAAAATTTCATCGCCCAGTTCAGCCACATCAATGGCACGACTGTAGTTGAGCATGGGGCGCCAGGAGCCGACAGCCGATTGGGCCCAAGCGTGCTGAACTGTAGACAGCAGAATTAAACAAACAACGGTAAAGCGCATCTAAGACGGATCAATAAAGTGGTTGGACAGAATTAACGCAAAATAAGGGTAAATGATATAAACCGCGACCACGGCTTTGAAAAACCTTGCGAGAAATACGGCTGCCCTTCGATTTGAACTGTGGCTAAAATTCAAAAAAACAGCGGTAATTTTAGAAATCCCTTTACCTTTGTTTTTCGAAATTGGCCCGGTAGTTCAACTGGATAGAATATCAGATTTCGGCTCTGACGGTTGGGGGTTCGAATCCCTCCCGGGTCACAACCAAAAATAAAACCCTCTGATGTTCGGAGGGTTTTTTTATTGCATTGCAATCCTCCGCATCCCAAAAATTCAATGCAAGTTGAATTGCTACAGGGAGAAGGCGCACCAAAACTTTTCTGTTCGGCTTTTGAAATTAACCCAAGTTTCGCTTAATTGCCCCACCAAATTAATCGACAACCATGGAAAATGTACAAGCATACCGCCCACTCAGCCTCAAAGACTGGATCATCACCCTTCTGATCACCTTTATTCCGGTGGTAAATTTCGTTATGTACCTGGTATGGGCCTTTGGAAACGAAACCCATCCGAGTAAGAAAACATGGGCCCAGGCCAGCTTGATCTGGCTGGCCATTTCCCTCTTGTTGGGAGGAATCATCATGGCAGTCTTTGGGTTGGCATTCGTGACTGCAGCTGCATCGGACGCTATTTGAGAGAACGGATTTAAAGCAAAACATGGAAATACTGGACATCCCGGGGAGTGAACCCGGTGCTTGGCGCAAGCCGGAAGAAATCCTCGAAAACGGCTACCAAATCAGCATCGGCGACGCCATCAGCGAAGGCTTTGATATTTTTAAGGAGCACGTGGGCGGCTTTGTTGGGTATACCGTGGTCATGATCATTATATCGGGCGTTGCATCGTACATTTCCACACGCATTCCGTTTGTTCAACTGCTGGTCGGAGGGCCTTTGGCGGCTGGTTTTTTCGTGATGGCCCAACAAGTCAAAACCAATGGCGACACTGACTTCGAATTGTTCTTTAAGGGGTTCGAAAAGTTTTTACCCCTTTTCCTGTACACCCTGGTATCCACCATTTTCATTGTCATTGGTGCCTTTTTATTGCTGATTCCGGGCATCTATCTCGGGGTTGCCTATTCACTGGGGGTGCCTTTTGTTCTGTTTTACAAGCTTGATTTTTGGGACGCCATGGAGTTTTGCCGAAAGATTGTGACCAAGGAATGGTGGAGCTTTCTCGGGCTGGTCATTGTGCTTGCCTTCATAAACCTCGGTGGTATTTTGGCTTTTGGTATTGGCGTACTTTTCACCATTCCCATCAGCTACTGCGCCATGTATGCGGCATTCAGGCAGGTGGCCGCTTCGCGAAACTGATCTTTCGGTATCGGTTGCCCGTGGGGAAGCACAGCCACCATCTTTCGAGAATTCCTCAATTTTAAGTTTTACACATAGGGGGTGTTCGTTACTCGCCTCAGGCCTTTATAAAGGCCCCAATGATTTGGTTAGGTTTGTTTTGAACCAAAAAACCAAATCATCATGGAAGCCATTCACCGCGAACTTACCGTACAAGGTATCATCACTGAGGGCGTAAAGTTGGGCCTCAAAAACTTCTTCTCACTCATCGGAGCATACATCCTTTGGATCCTCACCATTTGGATACCTTACATCAATGTGGGTACCACCATCGGACTGATCAGCATCGTATTGTCCATGTCGAAGGGGAAGGTGATTTCGCCGACGGAAATATTCGACTCCCGCTACAGAAGGTACATGGGCGAGTTTTTTCTCCTGATGAGCTTCGTGTACATCGGCGTAATCTTCGGCCTGCTCTTCGTTGTCATTCCCGGCATCGTCATCGGTTTAGCCTGGAGCCAGGCCATCTACCTCCTTCTCGACAAAGGCATGGGTCCGATGGAAGCCCTGAAAATGAGCAATAAGATTACCTATGGGAAAAATGGACCATCTTTTTCGGGATTCTCGTTCTCACCATTATTCTGCTGATATTCGATGCTGTATTAACCTTTGCAGGCGGTCAGATTTCCGAAACCCTTGGCGCCATTCTCGGTATTGTAAGCACCCTGATCGTGCTTCCCGTTATTTTGGGCGGATACGCGCACATCTACCGTGTATTGGTGGAGCGGTTAAACGAGACTGACGCAACGAGCCCTGCGTTTTAATGTCGACTGCGATCTCACATGACCTCATATCCTCAGTGCTGATGAATGCAAAAAGCTCCACGGATTGTCCGTGAGCTTAATTCACTGATGAGGTCGCGAGCGGATTGCCTGCGGCGATCCGCTGCATCCCTAAGGTCAATATCAAATCCTTTCGCACTTAAGTGCGAAACGTATTTTTTGGTTTTAAAGCATGGCTCAAGCGAGCTTGGCCTGCTTCAAAACCAAAAAATCCTGAACGCTAATGGCGTTCAGGATTTGTCACTCTGAGGTCGCGAGCGGATTCGAACCGCTGTACGAGGTTTTGCAGACCTCTGCCTAGCCACTCGGCCACGCGACCGTAATTTTTACGGAGCGCTAAAGTATGAAAATACGCGGCGAAAACCGAATAGTTCCATTCATTTTGCAAAAAGAGGTCACCGCTCCATCACTACAGCCACATCTCCTACGTTTCCGTTTATGGGCGGCGAGAGTTTTTGGAGCCGCAATCCGGCGGTGGTCACCTCTTTGCACTCTTGTTTGATCCGACTCAAAATCCTGTTTCCCACATGCTCGATGAGCTTTGAGGGCGTGGCCATTTCCTCGGCCACAATGCGGTTGAGTTGCACATAATCCACCGTGTCGGCGAGCTTATCGGATTCATATGACGCTGTAAAGTCCACGTCGACCCACAGGCTCACCACGTATTCGCCGCCAATGGTTTTCTCCTCGGGCAGGCAGCCGTGGTAGGCATAAACCTTAATATCATTGACTTCAATTCGCTGCATTTTCCAATTTTTCGATTCCCTTCTCAATTCTTTCTACGCTCTCGGCCTTTCCGAGCAATGACATCACGTCAAACATGCCGGGGCCCATGCCCTCGCCGGTGACCAGCACCCGCAAATTGGGCAGTACCGCTCCCATTCCCACGCCTTCCTTTTCCAGGAAAGACTTGAATACATTCTCGAGGTTGATAGCAGAAAAATCTTCAACACCTTTGAATTCTGTAGTTAGTTTGCGCATAATGTGCGCAGTCTGCTCCTTCCACTTTTTCTTCACCGTCTTCTCGTCGTAATCGGTGGGGGCGGCGAAAAAATAAGGTCCGTTCTCGGCCATTTCGCGGATGAATGAAGCGCGCTCTTTCATCAATCGGCACATTTCCGCCAAAAATTCGGGAGACTTTTCGTGGCCCAGGGCTTTTACATACGGAGCCACCTCTTCTGCCAGCTCGGCATCGGGGGCACTCCTGAGGTATTGCTGATTGAACCACTTGGCCTTATCGGGGTCAAATTTGGCGCCCGCCTTTCCTACGCGTTCGATCGAGAATGCTGCCACGAGTTCTTCGAGCGAAAAAATCTCTTGTGGTGTGCCGGGGTTCCAACCCAGCAGGGCGAGCATGTTGATAAACGCCTCGGGGAAATACCCGCGCTCGCGGTAGCCGCTGCTCTTCTCTCCGGTGGCCGGATCGGTCCAATCGAGCGGAAAAACGGGAAACCCGAGGCGGTCGCCGTCGCGCTTGCTGAGCTTGCCGTTGCCATCGGGCTTGAGCAGGAGGGGAAGGTGGGCAAATACGGGGGCCTCCCAGCCAAACGCTTCGTAGAGGAGCACGTGCAGGGGTGCAGAAGGCAGCCACTCCTCGCCGCGAATCACATGGGTGATTTCCATGGTGTGGTCGTCCACGATGTTGGCCAGGTGGTAGGTGGGCATCCCGTCGCTTTTGAAGAGCACCTTGTCGTCGAGCTGATGGGTATTCACCACCACCCATCCGCGCACGGCATCGTGCACGCGCACTTCTTCGTTTCGGGGCATTTTGAACCTAATCACGTAGGGCACACCGTCGGCGATGAGGGCGTCTGTATCGTCTTTGCTCAGCGTGAGTGAATTGCGCATAGATTCGCGGGTGATGGCGTTGTATTGCGGCGATGATGAACCCGCCTTTTTGAGGCGTTCGCGCATTTCGGTAAGCTCCTCAGGAGTATCGAAAGCGAAATAGGCATGTCCGGCATCGACCAATCGATCGGCATATTCGCGGTACATCTCCTTTCGCTCACTTTGCCGGTAAGGGCCCATGTCGCCGCCGTAATCAGGGCCTTCATCGGGGACAATTCCGCACCATTCGAGGGCCTCTCTGATGTAGGCCTCGGCGCCGGGCACAAAGCGCGTTTGGTCTGTATCTTCAATTCGGAGGAGGAAGTCTCCGCCGTTCTTTTTTGCAAAAAGGTAGTTGTAAAGTGCGGTGCGCACCCCTCCCATATGGAGCGGTCCCGTAGGACTCGGAGCAAACCTCACACGAACGCGTTTTTCTGACATTGGGCTCAATTTTAGGCCTGCAAAGATACGCACCTGAGTTCGATTATTCTTCAGGATTCAGAGCGTCTGTATTTAAATGATTTATGAAGGGCATAAGCAAGTCTATAAAACTGAGTTCGCTTATTCTTCAGTATAGAGATCGTCTGTTTACC
>JAIVHQ010000065.1 GCA_020200995.1 Flavobacteriales bacterium | reverse complement strand
CCTTCGATACCGAAGCGGCGCTGAAATCGCTCGCCCACCGCGGGCCGGATGCGTCAGGCCATTTTGCGGAAAGCGTGGCCAACAAACACGTGATCCTCGGCCACACCCGCCTCAGCATCATAGACCTCAGCGAGGCCGGCAATCAGCCCATGCACGATGGCCCGGTAAGCATGGTGTACAACGGTGAAGTGTACAATTACCGCGAGCTCAAGGCCAAGTACCTCAAGGGCGAAAATTTCCGCTCCGGCACCGACACCGAGGTGGTGCTCAAACTCTACCGAAAACTCGGGCCGCGCTTCGTGGAGGAACTCAACGGCGATTTTGCCATGGCCATCCTCGACCGCGAGCAGAAAAAACTCCTGCTCTACCGCGACCGTCTCGGGGTGAAACCGCTCTACCTCCACCGCAGCCCGGGCATGCTCGCCTTTGCAAGCGAAATCAAAACTTTTAAAGCGGCGGGCCTCCCGCTCACCTTCGACGAAAGGGGCATCGGCAACTTCCTCGTGTTCAAATACAGCCCCGGACAAAGCACGCTTTACAAGGAAGTGGATCGCCTGGCACCCGGCCATTTTCTGGAAACAGACCTCTCAACGGGCCGCGAAACCCTGCACCGGTACTGGAGCCTTCGCGAAAAACGGCAGGTGTGGACGGGCAACTACGCCGATGCCAAAGAAGTGCTGCGCGACAAGCTCGGCGCGGCCGTGCAGCGCCGCCTCACGGCCGATGTACCCATCAGCAATTACCTCAGCGGGGGCCTCGACAGCTCCATCATCGCCCACTACCTGCGCGGCGGCGACCACACGCACTACTGCGCCGTAAAACACGCCGCCGACCTCCGCGCCGAGGGCACCACGAGCGATGGGCACTACGCCCGTAGGCTCGCCGATGATTGGGGCCTCGAGCTTACAGAAATCGCCATCGGCGGGGAGCAACTCACCGAAGCCCACATCGCCGCTGCTGCCCGCGCATGCGATGACCCTATCGCCGATGGATCGGTGATTCCGGCCATGCTCATCGCCGCGCAGGCCGCCCGCAAACACCGCGTGGTGCTGAGCGGCCATGGGGCCCGCACTTCGCAAAGTGGCCGCCGGCCGCGGGCCTTTCAAGGCCTACCGCCGCTACCTCCAAAAGTGGGGCAACAACCTCGGCAAGGATTTCGAACCCGGCCGCTACAGCCTCGTGGGCGATGTGGATTCGGCGCTATCACTCTTCGAAGGCGAGCACCGCTACGGTGAAATTTTCGCGCCCTACTTCTCCACTGAGGAAGACCCGGCCCTCGCCATGCTCTACTTCGAGACCGATAATTTCCTGGTGAAAAATCTCCACTACCTCGACCGCTCTTCCATGGCCTACGGACTCGAAAGCCGCGTGCCTTACCTCGACCACGAGCTCGTGGAATGGGCGGCCGGACTGCCCGAGCACTACAAGCTCGACCGCCGCCTCCGCTCCAAGGCCATCCTCAAAGACGCCTATGCCGATGTGATTCCCGCATACGTCACCAAGCGCCGCAAGGCGGGGTTTGGCATGCCGCTGCGCAGTCTCTTTTCCAATCCCGCACTCCTCGACCGCCTCCTGCCCGAGGCCTTTTGCGAAAGTTTAGGATGCATTGACATGGATGCCCTGCGCCGGATTAAGTCGGAGCATTTGAATGGGGAGAAGGACCAGAGTGCGTTGATGTATGCGTTGGTGGTGTTGGGGGTTGCGGTGGATTAACATGTTTTGCACCTTTAAAAAAAGCCGGAGGCCTAAGTAAATCACACTCGCGAAACCCGAGCGTGACGCGCCTTGTAACATAACTTTCGAAGATCGTAATCCCTAAAAGTTATAACTTTCAGGGATTGTATTCCCTTAAAGTGATGTTTCGGGAGTTGAATACAAACGAGTTGGACTGGCTGATAGGCCTCGACAAGAAGACGGTGAGCCATTACATCGATGTCCTGGAACAAGCCTACATCGTATTTCGCGTCCCTGCCTTCAGCCGCAACCAACGGAACGAGATCAAGAAGAGCCAAAAAATTTATTTTCACGACAACGGTGTGCGCAATGCTGTGATCGGCAAACTCGGCCTCCTGCCCATACGCGAGGACAAGGGTGCGCTATGGGAGAATTTTCTGATGAGCGAGCGCAACAAGCAGCACGATTACCACCACACCTATGCGCGCATGTATTTTTGGCGCACCAAGCAGCAGCAGGAAATAGACCTGATAGAAGAAGGCGACGGAGCCCTCAAAGCTTTTGAATTCAAATGGAGTGCACAGAAAAAAGTGCGCTTCCCGCTCACTTTCACAAAGAACTACGAGGCCGAAACCATGGCGATAAATCGGGAGAATTTCAGGGAGTTTATTGATTTCGGTAGTTAAAGGCCGAGCGCTTCACGACCCATTATTGAAAAACTTCATCGAATTTTTCCGGTGTACCGGAAAATTTAATGGTTCTAACTTCTGAACTCCCTGTAAAAATCTGTGTAAAACTGCTCCCCCCTTCCCGTCCATCTCCATTGCTGAAAAGCTAAATTTGCCTCCACAAGCAAGGCCCAAATCGTGCAACAACTTCTGCAAAGCCTCAAAGAAGGCCATATGGACATTCTCACACTGCCCAACCCACTTCCGGGAAAAGGAGAAATCCTCGTGCGCACCCACTACTCAGCCATCAGCGCCGGGACTGAGGGCAAGACGGTGAGCGATGCCCGCAAAGGTTACGTGGCCAAGGCACGTGCCCGGAAAGAGGAAGTGGCCAAGGTGATCACATTGACCTCAAGTCGGAACTTATCGAATTGGCCCTCACTTCGGGTGCCGAAGGAGCGGCTTTGCGGCAAAATGAACTCCTCGAAAACCTTGTGCAGCAATTCAGCGGAGGGCATGGCGTGGACGCAGTGATCATCACGGCGGGCACAACCTCGCTCGACCCGGTGGAGCTGGCAGGAACCCTCTGCCGCCACCACGGCAAGGTGGTGATTGTGGGCAATGTGCCCACCGGCTTCAGCCGAAAAACCTATTACCGAAAGGAGCTGGAACTCCTCATGAGCACCTCATACGGCCCCGGGCGCTACGATGCCAACTACGAGGAAAAAGGCCTCGACTACCCCATCGGGCAGGTGCGCTGGACGGAAAACCGGAACATGGAATCCTTTGCCCGCCTGCTCGGAACGGAGCACTTCACCCTCACCGACCTCATCAGCCACCGCTTCGAATTTGCGGAAGCCAAAAATGCATTCGACCTCATCCTCGACACGGCCCAAAACAGCATGGGCGTGGTGCTGGCTTACGATACAGAGAGCCCGCTGCGCACACCGGATTTTGCGGAAGCGAAAACCGCGCAACCGGGCCAAAGCATCTCCGTGATGGGCGCGGGCTCCTTTGCGGGAAATTTCCTATTGCCCCACCTCAAGGGAGCGCTCGAACTGGAATGCATCCTCACCTCCCGCCCCCACACCGCCGAAGACGCACGGCAGAAATACGGTTTTGCGAAAGCCGCCGTCGATGCGGATGTCCTCCTCGCGGGCGAGGCCGGTGCTGTAGTGATCGCAACGCGCCACGACTCGCACGCACCGCTCGCCATGAAGGCCCTGAAAGCGGGAAAGCGGGTGTTTTTGGAAAAGCCACTCTGCCTCAGCATGGACGAATACGTGCCGATGGCCCAACTCCTGCGCAGTCCCGACTGCCCCGACCTGATGCTCGGTTTCAATCGGCGGTTTGCTCCGCAGGTGCAGGCGGTAAAAGCCAAATTGCAGGGCCTGCCAATGGCCATCAACTACCGCATCAACGCCGGGGCCCTGCCTGCTGACCATTGGGTGCACGACCCCGAAACGGGAGGAGGCCGCCTCATCGGTGAGGCCTGCCATTTTGTAGACCTCTGCACCCACCTCGCCGGGAGCGAAATCGTTTCGGTGAGTGCGCAGGCCATGGACAGCCAACCCCAAAACCACGACACCTTTACGGCGCAGTTGCGCTTTGCGAACGGCTCCGTGGCGAACATTTCCTACTTCAGCAACGGGGGCAAAAGCCTGCCAAAGGAATACCTCGAAATTCACAGCGGAGGCCTCACCGCCGTGATCGATGACTTCAAGGCCCTGCGTTTTTACGGAAGTAAAGCCGGGAAAGAACAAAAGAGCAAGCAAGACAAAGGCCACTCCGCCGAAATGCGCCATTTTGCGGAAGCGGTAAAAGGCGGCAAACCCTTTGCCATCAGCAATGAAGAAGCCCTTCAGGCCACCCTCGCCACCTTCGCACTGCAGGCCTCCATGGCGAGCGGCGGCACCCTGATCCACACCGCTGAATACGAAGCCCAATGGATTTCAGCAGCAAAGAACTGATCTACCTCAAGCGCGCATTTCTCGATACCGAACGCTATGTGCGAAGGCAGCAGTACAAGGGCTACGACCCTTACGATGTGCTGTTGAGCCGTTTTCCCTTCCGGAAATTGGGCAAGTGGCCGCCCATTCTCGCCATTCAGCTATTTAAGCGCAACCCCGTCAATCTGCGCCCTTTGTTTCGGGTGCCGAAACAGTGGAATCCCAAAGCCCTCGGACTTTTCCTCCACGGCTACAGCCTTTTGCCGAAGAGCGATGAAAATCGGGAACGCTGCGAATGGCTCTTCAAAAAACTCATGGAGCTCAAAACCCCCGATGTGACCGGCCTCGCGTGGGGCTATCCGTTTCCCTGGGCGAGCCCGGAAAAATACCTGCCCGCATGGTCGCCCACCTCGGTGGTGAGCGGATTTATAGCGCAGGGCCTCGATGCATACTACCGCACATACGGCGACAAGCGCGCACTGCGGGCTATGGAAGATATTTGCGGATTTCTCTCTGAAGCCCTCTTTCACACCGAACTCAAAGACGGGGGTTACGCCATCAGTTACAGCACCGTACAGCCCGACTTTTGCTACAACGCCTCCCTGCTCGCTGCGGAAACCTACGCCCGCACCTATGCCCATACCAGTCAGGAGGCCTATCGCAGCATAGCCATTAAGGCTCTCGACACGGTGCTAACCCGCCAAAAAAGCGACGGGAGCTGGAACTACAGCGAAAACCTCGAAACCGGCAAGCAGCGCGTGCAAATCGACTTCCACCAGGGCTTTATGCTCGACAGCATTTTGTGCATCGCCGATTGCTGCGATTGCCACACCGACGCGGTGGAAAGCGCCATCTCGGAAGGGTTCGAATTCTACCGCGTAAAGCAGTTCACCCAGAACGGTCGCGCCCTGTGGCGCCTCCCCGGCAACTACCCCGTGGATGTGCACCAACAGGCCCAGGGCATCATCTCAGCCGTGCGCGAATACCGCTACAATGCCAACCGCCGCGCGGCTGTCATGGCCAAAGCCGCCACCCTCTACGCCCTGGAAAACCTATACAGCGGCCGCGGATTTTGGTACTACCGCAAGCACAAATACTTCACCGACCACACGAGCTATATGCGCTGGGGCAATGCGTGGATGTTTTTGGCAATGGCGGAGGTGATTAAAAAGCACAAGACGACAGTGCATCCTTGAATACAATCATTGTTGCTGCAACAAAATAAATTCCGATTTTTGGACAAAGCACCGAATATTTATAGAAGAACAGGTAGGCAGGAAAAAGGTGTAATCAGATTGATTTGCGACCTTTCGCAAGCCTTAAGCAACAAAGCCGCATGTGTAAGCAACACGTAAAATATCTTTTATACATTTCATTTACAGTAATATACATCCAATAGCAAACACATATGCTTAACTAAGCAACAATGAACAAGCAACCTTTATCAAGAATAAATTCACTCATAACTGAGGAATACCTATTTCAAAAAGAAGAAAACCAATACTTCGAGCGAAAAGGGCTGGGAGAGAAAGATATTAAACCAACTAAAATAGCTGATGAGCTCATCGGCATGCTCAATGCGGATGGTGGTGTACTCGTCTTTGGGGTGTCCAATGATGGAACTGCACAGGACGTGCAATCCTTAGGAACAAAACTTAATGATTACAGAACCCTGGTGATTGATTTCATACAACCCTCGTGCAATATAGAATTGGAGGAAATAGTACTTTCGGAAAAATTGATGTTCTTATATCACGTGGAGCAAGACTTTGAGCGGCTATACAGCAGACGCGACAATGAATCAGTTTTCTTACGTGTACATGATACAAACCGAAAGCTTGATAGGGATGGGGTCAAAAAACTGGAGTACGACAAAGCAATTCGCAAATTTGAAGAAGAAGTAATTCCCGATTTTGAATTAGAAGACTTCGATTACAACATCTTGGAAGAGTATCGGAAAAAGGTAAACTATGACGGAAAGCAGCTCGATTTGCTGACAAAACGATATCTGGCTAAAAAACAAGGAGAGCACTATTTGATCAAGAATTCTGCTGTCCTTTTGTTTGCGAAAGATCCGGAAAAGTATATTCCATCTGCTTCAGTGCGTTATGTCAGGTATGAAGGAAAAGAAGCGCTGACCGGAACCGAACACAATGTTGTAAAAGATCAACGCTTTGAAAGCCATATACCAGGGCTAATTGATGAGGTAAAGACCTTCCTGAGAGCATCCCTAAGAGATTATTATTTTCTGGACATGAATGAAGGAAAGTTCAGAAAGGTACCTGAATACCCGGAAGAAGCTTGGCTGGAGGGAATTGTGAATGCCATGTGTCACCGCTCGTATAATTCACAGGGAAGCGCTATATATATTCGGCATTTTGACGACAGGCTTGAAATATCGAATAGCGGCCCTCTGCCCGCGCAAGTGACCATTGAAAATATCAAAACAGAACGCTTTTCCAGAAATCCAAGGGTGGCGAGGGTGTTGGAAGACATGGGGTATGTTCGCCAGTTGAATGAAGGAGTATCTCGGATATATGAGTCGATGGAAAAGTCAATGCTCTCTATTCCGGAGTACAAAGAAGTTAACGGCAATATCTACCTTACGCTTAGGAATAAAATAAGTGGTCACTCAAAGACAATTCATGACAGCGTTATCAATAAGATAGAAACCCGATGGGGCGAATACAACGCTACTCAGAAGAAGATCATCCATTATCTCTTAATGTATCAATCAGCCACCAAAGAGGAGTTATCGATTTTCTGCGAAACACACATCAATACCATCAGGCGTTATTTGAATCAATTCGTTGAAAGAAAACTAGTGGAGCGGAAGAGTGAGAAACAACGCGATGCAGGTGCGCTTTATGCCTTTAAGAAACATTGAGTCAACGCTAAGCAACATTGATTATTTCCCATAAAATAATGATTTACAGCTGAATTAATAACGACCCCATCTCCCTGTAAAGAGATAAGCAACATTAAGAGCAATTGTCAAAAATGAACTGACAGCAGCACGAACTCTCACAACAAAAAAGTTGAGATTCAGCTTACGTGTCAATGCACGTGATGTTTTTGGCGATGGCGGAGGTGGTTCGTGCAGCGGGGAAGGATTGAGGCAAATGCCTGCAATGCGTAGCTGTAGTTTGAAACACAGAACAGCGCATTTTTATCTTATTCAGAAGACAAATCGACCCCTATTTGTCTTGTAGAAAAGACAAAATCAGCACACATTGTCTCCGGTGGTACTCCGGCAAAGCACCCATCCATGCCATTTAATACCGAAAATCTATTACTCTATTGTATGATTTTCGGGATTATATTATTTTTACCCCGAATATTTATTACTTTAGTAGTAGATTTTCGGTATTATGGAGAATACGAATTTTCAGAGAGCGCTCGGTCATCAACTCAAGACCTACCTTGAAATCTTCCCATGCGTGGCGATCGTGGGGCCGCGACAGGTGGGAAAAACCCACCTCGTGAAGTCGATGAGGGATCAATACGACCGCGAGTCGATTTACCTCGACCTCGAATCGGACGAAGACCTGGTGAAGCTGAGCAATGCGGAGCAGTACTTCAATTCGCGGCAAGACAAGCTCATCATCATCGATGAAATACAGCGCAAGCCGAAACTGTTTGCCCTGCTCAGGTCAGTGATAGATAAAAAGCGCGAAAACGGCCGCTTCATTCTCCTCGGTTCGGCCTCGCCCGACCTGCTCACCCGAAGCTCGGAGAGCCTCGCGGGCCGGATCGGTTATTTGGAAATGCAGCCTTTGATGTACGAGGAGGTAAAAGGGGTCTACAGCCACGACCGCCTGTGGCTTCGAGGCGGTTTTCCCAATGCCCTGATCGAAGTGCCCGACGCGGTGAGCATGACCGTGAGGCAGCAGTTCGTTCAAACCTATGTGGAGCGCGAACTCGCCATTCTGGGCTTGTCGGCTTCGAGCACACGCCTCAAAAACCTCCTCCGCATGATTGCCCACATGCAAGGCCAATTGCTGAATTACGCCCAACTCTCCAATGCCATGGGCATCAATGTGCAGACCCTGCATCGCTACCTCGATTTTTTCGAAAATGCCTTCATCATCCGCCGACCGCGAGGCGCTCGACGGTTTTCCCGGAAAGGGCCACTCGTGGGAGAGTTTTGTAATCCAACAGGTCGTGGCCAACCTCAAGGCCGGCGTGGAATGTTTTTTCTACCGCACCCACGACGGCACCGAACTCGATCTGGTGCTTGTGAAAGGCATGGTGCCCTTGCTCGGGTTGGAGATCAAGCTTTCGAACGCGCCGACCATCACCAGGGGCACCACCATCGCCTCTGCCGATCTCGGGGATATTCCCGTGCTGGTGGTGACCCACTCGGCAGCTGAAGATTATGCACACAATGAAAAAGTAACAGTCACGGCATTCGAAAGGCTTCTACCCCATCTGCAGGCACACGGCCTGACAGAATAAATGAAAAATTAAGTCCTTTAACGGCGATTCTGAATAAATGTCCATGCGCTTCCTCTTTTACCTCGGTCATCCGGCCCACTTCCACAACATCAGGCACAGCGTGCGCCTCCTTTCGGAAAAAGGGCACAGCGTGAAGGTGGTGGCCCGCGGCAAGGATGTGCTCTTCGACCTGATAGACCGCGAAGATTGGGATGTGGTAAAACTGCCCGAGCGCAAGTCGGGCGGCGGCAAGCTCGGCCTTGCGGCAAATATCGCAGCGAGAGAACTCACCATGCTGCGGTTGGTGCGCAGTTTCAAACCCGACCTCATGGCCGGCACCGACCTGGTGATCGCCCATGTCAGTACGCTCACGGGCATCCCGTCCATCATCATCAACGAAGACGACAGCGCCGCCGTGCCCCTCATGGCAAAGTACGCTTTCCCCTACTGCACGGCCATCCTCGCACCCAATTGCTGCGACCAAAGCCCCGCCAATCACAAGAAAATCGGCTATGAGGGCTACCACGAGCTGGCCTACCTCCACCCGAATATTTTCACAAGCAGCCGCGCCGACCTTCCGGAAAAAATGCGGGATGCGGAGCGGTACTTCATCCTGCGCTTTGCCTCCCTCCACGCCCACCACGATGCGGGGCGGCGTGGAATTTCAGACGAGCTCGCCCTCGAACTCATCGCACTGCTCGAACCCCACGGGCGGGTATACATCACCAGCGAGCGCGCTTTTGCCGAAAGGCTGGAACCCTACCGCCTGCCCGTGCACCCCGCCGACATGCACCACGTGATGGCCCACGCCGACCTCTACATCGGCGATTCGCAAACCATGGCCGCCGAAGCCGCCGTGCTCGGGGTGCCCTCCATTCGCTTCAACGACTTTGTGGGCGAGCTGGCCTACCTCGAAGAATTGGAGCACAAATACAGCCTCACACGCGGCATTAAAACCAACGCTCCGAAAGCCCTGCTGAGCCTGGCAAAAGAATGGGCCGCCGACCCCGGCCTGAAAGCGACATTTCAAAAGCGCAGGAAAATCATGCTCGACTCCACGATCGAAGTCACCCCGTTTTGGGTAGAGACCTTCGAAGCTTTCGCCCGCAAAAAACGTTAATTTCTCCGTTGATAAGTATCTGCACCCCTTCGCGAAAGAGCATCTTAGGGGCATAGCTTTACGGTAGAAAAGTGCAGGTATGGTTCGAATTGTAGAAGAGATTGTAAAAATAACGGGGATTGCAGGGAGCAGTCTGCTGGACTTTCTGGCACCGCTCACCGAAAACCGACATTCAAAGACCGAAATTCTCAAAACAGTCGATGTATCCAACCTCGAAAAATTTAAACGCAGCAGCCTCAATTGCATCATCAACCTACACCGCACCAACGACATACACGGCATCAACCGCTTTTTTCAATCAGCCAATGCGAAATTGACCCCCGGCGGGACTTACCTCGGCTGTGTGGAAACACTTGAGCAGCGGCGCACCCGCCTGTTCCGAAAGTTTCCCGCCGTGCTCAACGCGCTGTACTACACGCTCGACTTCATCTTCAAGCGTGTATTCCCAAAATTCAAGTGGTCTAAAAAATTCTATCTCTTCCTCACCAACGGCCGCAACCGCGCGCTTTCTAAGAGCGAAGTGCTCGGCAGGTTGGTTTTTTGCGGGTTCGATATTTCCGAAGTGAAGGAGATTAACAACATGCTTTATTTCAAAGCTGTGAAGACGGGACCGCCCCTCGAAGAACCCGAGCCCGATTCGGGAATTCTGCTGCGCATCAACCGCATAGGACACAACGGCCGCCCGATCACGGTTTACAAGTTTCGAACCATGCACCCCTACGCGCAATACATCCAGGCTTACGTTTTCGAGCAGAATGACCTGGCCGAGGGCGGGAAATTCAAAGACGATTTTCGCATCACCAAATGGGGCCGCTGGATGCGCAAGTTTTGGATCGACGAAATTCCGATGGTCTGGAACATCCTGCGCGGTGACCTTAAGCTGGTGGGCGTGCGCCCGCTGAGCGCGCACTACCTCAGCCTCTACACACCCGAGCACAAAGCTCTGCGCGTAAAAGGGAAACCGGGGCTCATCCCCCCGTTTTACGCCGACATGCCGAAAGACCTCGAAGAGATTCAGGCTTCTGAATCGAGGTACATCAATGCCCACGCGCTCGCGCCGCTTTCCACCGATTTCAACTACTGCATCCGCGCTTTTCAAAACATCTTTCTGAAAAAAGCGAGGAGCAACTGATGCGCATTTTTCTGCTCATTGCGGCCATGGCGGCGGGGCTCACACTCCGGGGTCAGGTGGTGTTTGAACCGGTGCAAAACCCGGTGTACCGCTTCCTGGACGAAATGGCCGCCGAAGGACAAATCCGCATCAACACCTTTGCCCGCCCCTTCGCACGCACGTTCATCGCGACCCAACTCGACACGCTGAACGCGAAAAAAGACCAACTCAACAAGCGGCAACGCTATGAACTCGAATTTTTCATGCAAGATTACGGCAAGGATCTGCGCCACGACATGGATTGGGACCGCCGCATCGACCTGCTCTACCGCAGCGATTCCACCTTTAAGCTCACGGTAAATCCCATCTTTGGCGGAAGCCTCACCTATAATGAAAACGGGACGCGGGTGCAACGCAAAATAGGGGGTGAATTTTGGGCCACTGCCGGAAAAGTCGGAATGTACGGTTCCCTCCGCGACAATACGGTAACCCATGCCCTGGCCCTTCCAAGCTACCTCACTCCGCTCGAAGGGCAAAACTACAAGACCATCGTGACCGACAACGACCGAAACGATTACAACGAGGCCATGGGTGGCATCAGTTATCAGTGGAAGTGGGGCGATATCTCGCTGGTAAAGGACCGCTACATCTGGGGCAACGGACAACGGCAGGCCAACATTTTTTCCGGAAGGGCGCCTTCATACGCGGCTGTATATCTAAGAATGTACCCCTTCGAGTGGCTCGACTTTCAGTACATGCACGGCTGGCTCGTGTCGGAACAGCTCGACAGCGCCCGCACCTACCTCACCCCCACCGGCAACCGGCGTGTGCAGACCAACAAAAACATCGCGGCCAATTTTCTCACCGTGAAGACCAAATGGAACGTCGACTTCACAGCGGGAATTTTCTCACCGTGAAGACCAAATGGAACGTCGACTTCACAGCGGGAAATTCAGTGATCTACAGCGACGACGGTTTTCAGCCGGCCTACTTTATTCCGTTCATGTTTTTCAAATCGATCGACCATACCTATTCGGGGACGGGGAGCAACGAGCTGGGGCAGAATGCGCAAATGTTTGTAGACGTAAGTATAAGGAGCCTGCGCAAGGTTCATTTCTACACCTCTGTATTCCTCGACGAGCTGAGCATTGGCAATATGTGGGATTCGGAAAACCACACCAACCTCTTCAGCTGGAAGGCGGGGGCTACTTGGTTCAACGTCATCCCAAACGTGCACCTCACGGGTGAGTACACCAAGACAATGCCGTGGACGTACCGCCATCAGGTGCCGAGCACCACTTTTGAAACGAATAATTACAACCTCGGGCACTACCTTGGTGAAAACAGCGATGAAATATACCTCGCCGCCACAGTTAGGCCGTGGCGCATGTTGCGCATCGTCGCTGCGGCCTGGCACGCACGCAAAGGGCCCGAACACGAATACGAGATCATTGCGGGCAATGCCAACGTGACTGGGCTGGACTTCATGGCCGAGACGGCCTGGGAACAAACGGGGGTGCGCCTCACGGCAGAGTGGGAAGCCCTCAACGGGCTTTTGGTTTTCATCAACGGAACCTGGCAGGATTCGCGCGGGGTGCGGAGGTATGTTCCCGACTACCTTTCCGGAAATGTAGTGTCGCTGGAAGCCGGGTTTAGGATTGGGTGGTGAGGGGTGAGTGTGCAGAAAGAGGCGGCCTAAGACCTTACAAAAATTTGGTGCGGCTTCCTTACGCCCGGCAGGTATACCGCCGCATTTTTGTTTTTTCCTTATCTAATGCACAACTACACTTAACCTGATGATTTACGACCAATAAAATCGGTTTTGTCATCATTTTTGCCGGGCAAAAATGCCGCCAAAACCTTTCCAACTTTCCCTCGACATTACCCCACGGCTGCGCCATGGGCTAATGT
>JAIVHQ010000265.1 GCA_020200995.1 Flavobacteriales bacterium | reverse complement strand
CCTATATTCACGGTTTCTGCGCCCTGATCTTTCGACAAGCTCAAACGTTGCTTGCCGCGCTCCAGATTGAAGTCGTGAATTTCCGTGCCCGATTCGCGAAAGCGGAAATACGCGCGCGGATTTACAGTCCACTGTTCTGAGTTCAGCGTAAAGTTTCGTGCCGGCGAGACCTGCCAGTATCCGGCGGTATCAGATGGGCCCTGCGAGGTGTGTTTCAATGCGGCCTGAATGAAGTAAGGGGCTTCATCGGGCGGGCCGCCGAGGCTGAAGGCAAATTGAGTGCCTGCCGAGTCGGGTTCCGCACTCAGGGCGATCAGGTCCACCGCCAGCGTGTCATAAGCGAATCGATGAATCCCGAAATTTCCGTATGCTTTCCCTTTGTCCACCTGCAATTCGAGTTCCAGACTGTCCACACGCATGCCGCCCAGTTCGGTGCGTGGAAAGGAAACATCCGCGTTCAGAATGCGCTCATCGGCCCGGTACCGTACCTTTACCGTGGCGGGTTCAAACTCCTCTAAATCGGGAAGAAAGAGGTCGCGGATCAAATTGGATTGACGCGATTTGAAATCAAAATCCCAAAATCCTCCGGCAAACTTATCGCTGTCCTGGTCTTCTTTGAAAACGCCTGAAAGGGCCTCGGCCAACGACGTAAGCGCGAGGTTGGAGGCCGAAGAAATGTCGAGCAGGTCGCTGCGGAGCTTCACTCCGGTAGAGTCGGAGCTGAGATGCATTGAAGCCGTGGTCGGAGCCAGATCGATGCGTTCGCCCTCCTTGATTACAACCGTGTTTCCAATGGTCAATTCCGCAATCTGCACACTGTCGATGTCGCTGTAAGTGGCGTCAAAATAGGTCTGCAGCCGAATGTCTTTCGAGGTCAGGCCGATGTATTGAAAATCTGCACCCGCGATTTCACCGCGCACTTCTGCCCTCAATGCCTCACCCAAATCGGCCGTGCCTGTGATTTCCGCCACCAGCGCCGAATCGCTTACCGAGAACCCGAAGCGGTGGCGGTCTCCGTCTATGCTATCGCGCACCTCAACGTGGGCCACAGCGATGTCGTCCATCCTAAATTCGGGGATATCTAGAAAGATGTTCCCCCGCAGGCTGTCGCCCGTCATGTCAAAGAGGTTGGCATTGAGGGTAAAGCAGGTGTAAAAGGTGTCGGCTTCTGCAAATGACCTGAGGTCGAGAAGCTCGCTGCTCACATCTGCGGTAAGGTCGAACACTTCCGACTCGCGCCCGTCGGTGGCCGCACTCAGCGCTATTTTGCCGTATGGCAGCGAAATGATGCCATCGATCTCGGAGTCCGTGAGGGTGGATTTTGCCTTTCCGGCAAATCCTACATAGGCCGGAAGCAGCTCTGTGTCGAGGCTGTCGGGCATCCAGGGCATCACGTCGGCGAGGTAGGCCATGGCGTCGAGCTGCTTAATGGTGAAGTCGTGTTTTTCAGGAGTTGAACCGCGCGAACTCCCTGCGAGGCTCACCTTGGTTTTGCCCGTTTCCGCCGAAAGGGATTGAAAGGTAAGCGATTGGCTGCTTCCTGAGATTTGAGCCTTTGCAGTGACGCGCTCCGATGGCAAGGTGGGCAACGGCCCTTCCGGATCTACAAATGCGAGGACACGCTCCAGATCGGCGGGATGCACGGAGAGCTCGGAGAGGGTGAGCAATAGGTCGTGAAACTCGATGTCATTCGCAAGCCTGTCCAACCCGGCGTAGCTCAGCGACACCCCCGTGCGCAGTCGCGTTCGCCCGAAATCCACGGCGAGGTCGGTGACTTCGAGCCTTTCGCGGTTGAGGTCGAGTCCCAGGCTTAGGCGATCGAGTTTGGGCAGGTCACCGTAGATCAATCCGGCTGTGAGACTTCGGGCAGCGTAGCTGTCAGGCGTGATTTCAAGGGCCTCGAGCACGATCGAAATGTCCGATATCTTAATTGAACTTTCAGTTCCGGTAGCGTCGTTAAACATATTGATTTCAATGTTTATATCACTGATGTCAATAAGCTCCGAGGTCAGGTTGAGCGGGGTGAAAATCTCTCCGTCGAAAGGAGCATCGGAAGGTGGGCCTTCGGGCATACGCATGGCAAAATCCAGACCGTGCAGGTTGAGCTCGGTAACCGCAAAATCCATCTCCTCGAGATCAATCCTGTCGGGGTGGAGGTCGAAATGCACGATTTCGGCGCTGTAAGCCGAACCGTCGGAGAGGTCGGTGAATTCAAATGTTTGATCTTCAAGTAAAAGTTGGGCGAGAAACACATCGGGCATCGCGGCGGTCGCCGTATCCGCCTCTTCGGGCGCTTCGGGGTGTATGCCGAGCTGAAAATGTGTTGAAGATTCGATGAAATTCAGCGACTTGACGTGATATACATTGTTTGTCAAAGACATGTATTGCATGCGGAGGTTGAGGCTGCCGATTTTTGATTCGATTGAGTCCCTTGTGCCGGCATCGTAATACCGAAGAGACATATCGCTTAGCGCAAGTTTCCCGAGCTGTACATCCCATCCGTTGCCGCTTGTCTCGTCGGTCTTTTCAGGGTGTGCATCTTCGGCACCGCCACCTTCTGTCGCAAAGGCATCAATGATGAAATCGTAGTTCCACTCACTTGAACCGTTGCTGTAGATGTTTGCGTTTAATCCGTTGATATTAATGCTTTCAACGAATGCGGTCTTGTTGAGTAGTTTTCTCCATGCGAGGGTCACTTCCAGTTGCTCGAATGAGGCAATCGGCTCGTCATCGGGACCGCGGAGAGAGAGGCCGTGCAGGCCTACATGGTAAGGAATGCGAAGGTCAAACCGCTCTATTTCGAGCGTACCTCCCGTTTTTTCGCTGAACTGCACCGCTGCTTTATCAATGATAAATTGCTGAACGGGCGGCAGGTTGATGCTAACGGACACCACTACCAACAGCAAAAGCACAGCAATAGCTGTCCATTTGAGCAGGAGCCAAATCCAACGCAATAATTTTAAACCTGTTTTCTTCAATATACGGGGGGCGTCAAAGCAGTTGCAAAGGTAAACTATCGAGCACAACCTACGCGGCTAAAGGTTTTTTGCTTTAAGTTCGCACCTGTGCTCCGCAACGCTCAGACCAAACCCGCTTTTTGGATTTTTATCCTCGCTTTTGCGCAATGCTTTTTTGTGCATCAGGCAAATCGCGATGCCCTGATCGATGCGGGTGGCGACCTCCGGGAAGGGATAACCGTCATCACTGCCGATGATGCTTCCTACCTCTTGCCCGCCGAAAATGCGCTCATGGGAAATGGCTGGCGCACCAATGATCCCGGCACTGTGGCACATGTGATGCGCAGCCCGGGCTACGGTCTGGTTTGGTATGCCTTGCGCAGCGCTCTTCCGCCTCCCGCAGCGCTGTGGGCTCTTTTTTTGCTCCAGGTTGCTTTGTTCGCTTGGGCTGCGGCCCTTGTACCTTCCATTGCCGGAAGCCTCGGATTGTCGCGGCAGTGGTCGCTTGCCGCAGGGCTGGCTGTGGCTTTACTGCCCACATTCTCCGGTTTTTTGAGCTATACCCTTACGGAGGGGGTGGTGCCGTCGCTGGTCATCTTTTTCTTGTGGCTTCTTTTAAAAGGCCTAGAAGGGTCGGGGAGGGCCATGATCTTCGCTTCTGTGCTGCTCGGCTTTGTGATATTGATTAGGGTACCCATGCTCGTGTGGCTTATTGCTTTGGTTTTTGCGTTTATTGCAAAAAGCGGCAACGCGGGGAGTAGATTGAGTTACCGCCTCGCGGCAATATGCGTTTTTCTGGCACTATCGCCGCTCGCAATTTGGCATCTGCACGGCAGCCTGATTGCCGGAAAGGTGCTTAGCTTGCATCCCGTTTACCATTGGGACAGCAACGACCTCTACCGACCGATCCACGCCGAAATCTGGGGCTTTCACAAGATGTGGGGACAGTCGGGGGCTGATTTTCATCGCGGCATGAATGCGCTGTGGGAGGCCGCCTATTCTGATTCCGATGGCGTTGCTTTGGCTTCGGGCAGCGACAGTGCCGCAGTGGCATTCCTGATGGGGCAGTTGCCTGCAAAAGCACTCGCCACAGTGTCCCGCGACAGCCTGCGCCGGGCTTACAGCGATTACCTGACTGTGCTCAAGACGCAGGCTCCCTATCACGACGCAGGCCGCGCTATGCCGCAGGAGCCGACCATGTTTGAGACCGACCTGGCCAATCGATTTTCCCGATTTCGCAGGGATTACACAGCTAATGAGCCTTTTCACGCATTGATCGCTGTGCCGTTTCGCATCTATGTTTCAGACATGGCGGCGCACAGTAACCTTTCGCTGTTTATTTTTCAGTCCGAATACAGGGGGCGGTGGTGGGCCGAAGTCCTGAGGTACCTTTCGTTTGGGCTCCACTGCGGGGTTTTTCTCGCGTTTCCTGTGGCTTGCATTTTTGCCGGAAGATGCAAAAAACTCCTGATCGTGGCCCTGCCGGTAGCGGCTTACCTGTTCTACCTCGCCTTTGTGCAGCGGGGGGTGGAAGAGCGCTACACCCTGCCTGTGCTGGTTCCCGCATTGATTGTGGTGGCTGTTTCGATGCAGTCCTTTGTGGAGAGATTTCGCAAAAGCGCCAATAAACAGCGAGATTTTTCGAAATTAGCACCGTGAAATCAGTCGCTGTATTTTGCGCTTCGAGCACGGGGCGCGACCCGATTTACCTGAAAGCGGCCCGCGAGGCGGGCACTTTGCTTGCTGAAAAGAATTTGCAAGTGGTGTACGGCGGGTCGAAAATCGGGCTTATGGGCGCTGTGGCCGACGGAGCCCTCGCTGCCGGAGGAAAAGTAATCGGCGTGCTGCCCAGATTCATGTCGGGCCGCGAAATAGCCCACGACCACCTCACCTCCCTCGTTATGGTCGACTCCATGCAGGAGCGCAAACTGAAAATGCACGAGCTCAGCGATGCCGTAATAGCCCTGCCCGGCGGATTCGGGACCTTCGAAGAGCTTTTCGAAATGTTGACCTGGGGCCAATTGGGCCTCCACAAGAAGCCCATCGGACTTCTGAATGTCAATGGGTACTACGGCCACCTCGAGCGCATGCTCGATCACATGACATCCGAAGGCTTGCTCAAAGGATCGAACAGGGATATGCTTCTAATCTCAGAAAATTTGACTGACCTGCTCTCTCAAATGGAGAACTATGTGCCCCCTGCACCGGCTGTGCGTATGCGCCGCGATGAAGCTTGATTTGTGCCGTGAATCTGTTTTTTATCGCTTGTTTTTCGGGGTAATTATACTGGAAGAGTGTAAAAAGAACACTCTTTTTGAGCTTCATTCGTCGTTTTTCTTTTATGCTATAATTGGGGTTTAAAAAGCACTTAAATAATTGTAAGTTATGTTTTTATAGTTTAAATGGGATAACGCTACAAAAAGAAAAAAGCATAGCGGGTATCCGAAACTGCCCAAAAAAGTTAATTTTGCCTAAACCTTTCCATTCTGTCTAATGTTAAACGGGGAAAGTTCAACAAAACCTAAATAATTTCAATTATGGAAAATTTATTGCTTGATGTCATGGAAATACCGGTAGACGACCCGGTAGCATTTACATTTTTTACGGGATACATGGCGATGTTTGCCGCCGCCGTATTCTTTTTCTTTGAACGTAGCAACGTGAAACCAAAGTGGAAAACTTCATTGCTGGTTTCAGGTCTGATCACCATGATTGCTGCGGTGCATTATTATTACATGCGCGATTATTATGCAGCGACGGGTGAGAATCCCACAGCTCTGCGCTATATTGACTGGACCTTGACGGTGCCGTTGATGTACCCTGACGGTGCCGTTGATGTGTGTTGAGTTTTATCTGCTGACCAAAGCAGCGGGTGCCAAACTTGGTTTGCTCTGGAAATTGATAATTGCAGCAGTAGTTATGTTGCTTGCAGGTTATTACGGAGAAGCTTTTGTCCCCATGACGGAAGCAGGTGAACCCGCAGATGGCGCAACGGCGCACTCAGTAACCTGGGGAGTAATTTCGACCATAGGTTATGTTTACATTCTTTACACAGCTTGGTTTGGTGAAGTGAAGCAATTGGCTGACAACTCAAACAACCCAACTGTTGTGAGAGGTGTTCGCACCCTCGCATGGTTTGTACTCGTAGGTTGGGCCATTTACCCAATCGGTTACATGTGTATGCCTGGTGGTTGGTTGAATGTGGCTCTCGGATGGCAATCATCCAGTGTAGACCTCTTTTACAACGTAGCCGATGCCATCAACAAGATCGGATTCGGACTTGTGGTGTACAGTATAGCTATTGCTGACGGAGCTCCCGAGAAGCAGGCTGCTGCAGCGTAAATGAACTGATTCCGTTAAAAATCAGAAGGCAAACTTAAAACCGCCGCCCCGAATGATCGGAGCGGCGGTTTTTTTTGTGGCTTGTTGTGGGCTCCGTTTCACCCGGCGGCCGCGGGGCCTCCCGCCCGTTAAAAATGGTCGGGGAGCCTTTCTGAATTACGTGAGTGATGAGGCGTTTGCTAACCGGAGTAGAGAGTTCATCATCCACGTCACTCAGAAGGAGTCAACGTAGCGAAGCGGAGTTGATGACTGAAGAGTCTCCCTTTCTTTGATAATTGTAGTTCATCCTAATGCGATCCTTTTGAAATCTGATTCCCGATGCATCTTCCACCGACGAGCCTTGTACTTTGAAAAAATGGAGACTCTTCACTTCGCTGCGCTGCGTTCTGAGTGACG